>JBOEFZ010000036.1:0-9469 GCA_050633165.1 Alphaproteobacteria bacterium
ACCGACCGGAATTTCGGCACAACCTTCTTCAACCCCGAAGGCGGCGGCGACCCGATCCTGTACCAGCACTTATTCTGGTTCTTCGGTCACCCCGAGGTTTACATCATGATCTTGCCCGCTTTCGGCATTATCTCCCACATCATCTCCGTCTTTTCGAAAAAGCCTATCTTCGGCTATCTCGGCATGGCGTATGCGATGGTGGCGATTGGCTTTGTTGGCTTCGTTGTGTGGGCACACCACATGTACACGGTGGGTATGGACGTCAATGTCCGCGCCTACTTCACCGCCGCAACGCTGATTATCGCCGTTCCAACAGGGGTAAAAATCTTCTCTTGGATCGCAACCATGTGGGGCGGCTCGATCGAGTTTAAAACACCGATGCTCTTCGCCATCGGCTTTATCGCCCTCTTCACCATCGGTGGAGTAACCGGTGTTGTCCTCGCAAACGCAGGAATGGACGTCGCCCTTCACGACACATATTACGTCGTCGCGCACTTCCACTACGTCCTTTCTTTAGGCGCAGTCTTCGCCCTCTTCGCTGGATTCTACTACTGGATCGGGAAAATGTCCGGTCGCCAATACCCTGAATGGATGGGCTGCCTCCATTTTTGGACAACCTTCATAGGCGTTAACCTGATCTTCATGCCGCAACACTTCCTCGGCCTCCAAGGTATGCCGCGCCGCTACATCGACTACCCCGATGCTTATGCCGGTTGGAACGCGATTTCATCCTACGGTGCTTATATCGCGGGTGCATCCACGATCTTCTTCTGCTTCATCGTGATCTACACCTTGATCGCAGGACGCCGCGTTGGCGACAACTACTGGAACGCCCAACCACAGAGCATGACATTGGAATGGACAGTTTCATCACCACCCCCATTCCACCAATTCGAAATCCAGCCAAAGGTTAAATAGCTTCGCTATTTAATAACCTGCAGTCCCCGCGAAGGCGGGGACCTCCCACCGAAAAACGCCCATAAACACCAAAAACCCGCCCCATCCGGCGGGTTTTTCCTTACAAAAAGCTTGCAACAAGCCATGTGTTTTGCTACAAACAGCTATGCAAAAAAGTTATGCGCATAGCCTTGCAGCAACAAAGATCGGCAACACACCGCTCAACCTCAACAAAATGTTCGGATTTTCCACCGAACAAGGCATCTTCACGCATGAAAAAAGCCGCATCGCCGGGCAGCTCATCGAAGCAATAGAAACAGGCGAATTCGAAACCTACGACCTAAACCCGTGGGAACGCAGCCTCGCCCGCGAAATGATGATCCTAATCCACGAAGGCAACTATGATAAAGTCTTCGACCTCATCAGCGAAGGCCTGACCATCGACCCCGAAGGCACACTAAAAGCCCTAAGCACATCCCTCGCCACCCTCACCGACCAAGGCTTCGATTACAAAGTCAGCGCCTTCACCGAGCACCTAAAACTCTCCGGCATCATGGACAACATCTCCTTCGATCCATTTGAATCCTTTGCGAATATATTCGCATCATCCCCCGCAGGCTTTGAACATTCCTTTAGCAGCTACCTGCCCGCTGACCTTTATAGCAGCGAACTCGCCGCATTTCTCCCTGCCTCAACTTTAAACGCAGGCATGCCTTGGTGGGGTGAGAATAATCCAACAACAGCAAACGACCCACAAAACCAAAAAGATACAACCCATGTCGTTGCAGATCTAATGGCAAAGCAGGGATATAAAATGAACACCCCTGCACCACCCGCCCCATCCCCCTTCGGTAGAGCGGCATAACACACACATAAAATTTCTCTCGGCTCTTTAAATAACGGGGACAGTCACTTTATCATAAAAAGGTGACTGCCCCCGACCAAAGCCCACCCTTTCATTTTACCCCTTTATTTTACCCGTTTATATGCTACATAAACCCTATGAGCAGCGCGATTTCATCCACCGCCAACATCACCACACCCGCCCCCCCATCGGAAGGCACAGTCTCCGACTATTTCGCCCTGCTGAAACCACGGGTGATGAGCCTTGTGATCTTCACCGGCTTCGCCGGCATGTGGATTGCACCAAACATCGCACAAATCCACCCCTTCCTCCTCCTCGTCGGCATGCTATGCCTCTCGATTAACGCAGGCGCGGCGGGCGCGATTAATATGTGGTTCGACCGCGACATCGACGCCATCATGAACCGCACCAAAGACCGCCCAATCCCCAGCGGCACAGTCAACCCCGACGAAGCCCTCTCCTTCGGCATTATCCTCTCCGTCATGTCGGTGATGGTCATGGGCATCGCGCTAAATTGGGTCGCCGCCGGAATCCTCGCCTTCGCCAATTTTTTCTACGTCTTCATCTACACAATGTGGCTCAAACGCTCCACCCCCCAAAACATCGTCATCGGCGGCGCAGCAGGCGCCTTCCCCCCCATGATTGGCTGGGCCATAGTCACGGGCGATATCACCCTTTATCCCATCATCCTCTTTGCCATCATCTTCTTTTGGACACCGCCGCATTTTTGGGCGCTATGCCTCTTCGCAAATGAAGATTACAAACGCGCAAAAATACCGATGATGACCGTCACCGCGGGCGCAAAATCAACAAAACGCCAGATGATCGCCTACACCCTCATCCTGCTCCCCATCACCCTCGCTCCATGGCTCATGGGCTATGCCAGCGCCCTTTACGGCGCAAGCGCCGCCATCTTAAGCGGCCTCTTCCTCCTCTCCGCGATAAAAGTCAGCCAAAGCGAGGATCTTAAAGATGCCCGCCGCATGTTCGGCTATTCCGTCTTCTACCTCTTCGCCCTGTTCCTAGCCCTCATGATCGGAGGATAAATCATGCCCCACGCAGACATTCACAAAACCAAACAAAAGAAAAACCTCGCCGTCTTCGGCATCGTCATCACCCTCATGGCACTAATTTGGGTCGTCACCATGATCAAAATCGCCGGCGGCGTGCCACAAACACCACCCACGCCGATAGAAGAATTCACCGCACAATGACGGACACCCCACCAACCAACCACGCCGAAATCACCCGCAAAAACGCCCGCACCGGATTAACCGTGCTCGCCGTCGTTATCGGTATGCTCACCTTGGCATACGCAAGTGTGCCGCTCTATGATCTATTTTGCCGCGTGACGGGCTTTGGCGGCACGACCCAAACGGCCGCTACACTCCCCAACACCGTCCTAGACCGCACAGTCACCATAAAATTCAACGCCCAAACCAACAAAAACCTCCCCTGGAATTTCAAACCCCAACAACGCGAAATCACCGTGCAATTAGGCCAGCGCGGCCTCACCGCCTATAGCGCCACAAACATGAAATCCACCCCGAGCACCGGTACCGCCATTTACAACGTTACCCCGCTAAAGGCCGGAAAATTTTTCCACAAAATCCAATGCTTTTGCTTCGATGAACAAACCCTCGGCCCCAAAGAGCAAATGGACATGCCCGTCCTGTTTTTCGTCGACCCGGCAATGGACAGCGACCCCAACATGGATGACGTAAAAACCATCACCCTTTCCTATACTTTTTTCAAAGCAGAGACAGGAGAGCTTGATCAAGCACTCGAGGCCTTTTATAACGATGCAAATACTGATATAAAAGAAGTTCAGAATTAATTTAAAAACGGAATCCATCATGGCAGAGAATATCGAATACGGCACAACCGGAAAACCCCACCCCTACCACATCGTCCGCCCGAATATCTGGCCGATGGTAAGCTCCTTTGCAGGTGGTTTTTTCGCTCTGATGATGGTGCTCTACTTCCCCGCCTTCCGCGAAGCCGCCTCTGCCGCCAAATCTAGCGGTGAGCCTATGATATACCCATTTCCACTCGGGCCAATTGCCGGAATTCTCTCCATCATGACCTGCATGTTCTTTTGGTGGAAAGACGTGATCTACGAATCCGTCGTTGAAAAAGCCCACACAAAAATCGCCGAAATCGGCTTTCGCTACGGCATGGCGCTCTTCATTGCCTCCGAATTTATGTTCTTCGTGGCCTTTTTCTGGGCGTTCTTCAGCTCGGCCTTCTTCCCGACCGAAGCCATTGGGTTCATATGGCCACCAGAAAACATCCACACCGTTCCCGCCTTCGAACTCCCGCTTCTCATGACGCTTATCCTGCTCCTATCGGGATGTACGGTGACATGGGCGCACCACGCGGTGCTTGAGAATAACCAAAAAGACCTCGTAAAGGCGCTCGGCCTCTCCGTCGCCCTCGGCTTTTTCTTCCTCTGCTTCCAAATCTACGAATATGTCCACGCCCATTTCGGGTTCAGCGACGGCATCTACCCCTCCACATTCTACATGGCAACCGGCTTCCACGGCTTCCACGTTTTCGTCGGAACTGTCTTCCTCGCCGTATGTTGGTGGCGCGCCGCCAAGGGGCAATTCACCGCCGACAAGCATTTCGGTTTCGAAGCCGCCGCATGGTACTGGCACTTCGTTGATGTTGTCTGGCTCTTCCTCTTCGTCGCCGTTTACTGGTGGGGCAGCATGGGCGTAGACCATAGCGCAATCGAAGCCGTCTCCGGCGCACCGCGCGCCCTCCCCGGTGAGTAAATATGCCCACCGACATCTCACCGCTAAAATCCGGCATTACATGCAAATGCCCGCAATGCGGTGAGGGCGCATTATTCCACAGCCGCTTTGACCTAACCCTAAAGGACAAATGCGGTTCCTGCGGCCTCGACCTCTCCAAAAATGACACTGCCGATGGCCCAGCCGTCTTCCTCATCTTCATCCTCGGCACATTACTCGTCCCCCTCGCCCTTTGGGTTGATGCCGCATTTAGCTGGCCTTTATGGGTTCACGCAGCAGTCTGGGGCATCCTAACCCTCGCCCTAACCGTCGGCTTTCTAAAACCAATCAAAGCCTACATCATCGCCCTCCAATTCAAACACAGACCCCGAGATTGGGAATAAGAGGCCAACATGAAAAAGCCACCCCTCTGGGCCACTCTCTTTACAATCCTTGGCATCACAATCCTCTGCACCCTAGGCACATGGCAAATCCAGCGCCTAAACTGGAAAACCGAAATCCTCAGCGACCTAAACGCCGCCTATAAAAACCCACGAACCGAACTCACCCACGAAGCCCTAAACACCCAAACCTTCGCATACGGACACGCAAGCGGCACATTCCAATGGGATAAAGCCTTCAAAGCCGGTCATAAGGTCGTTGATGGTGCAGCAGGCGCAAACCTCATCCTGCCACTAAAAACCAAAAACGGCGATATCCTTATCAATCTCGGCTTCATGCCGCAAATGCATGAACTGGAAAAACACCCGTTAAAACGCTTTAACGGAAAAAGCATCGCCATCACCGGCCTCGCCCGCACCCCCGATTGGAACAATTTCACCCCGCAAAACGATCCTGACAAGAACCTGTGGTATCGCCTCGATATCCCACAAATCACCACGCATTTCAAATTAGAAAACCCCGCCCCCTTCATCCTCTACGCCCATGAATCAGAGCCAAAAATCAGCGAAACCCTCCCCGATAACACAAACTGGCAACCCAATAACAATCACCTGCAATACGCACTATTCTGGTTCGCCATGGCGCTAACACTACAGGGAATATTCTGGCTAAGATTTATCAGGAATTAAGGTCTGAACCCTAAGAATTATCAGGATCGCCAAACAACGCAAATTTATGCCCGCGTGTAAGCGCCGCATATTCCTGATCAAAATTCTTACGCGCGGATTTAAAGCGGCGGAGCTGCTCACCCTGCAAAATCTCACCCGTCGGAAGATCAACACTGCGCGGATTAACCTGCTTGCCATTCACATGGACTTCATAATGCAGATGCGGCCCCGTCGAACGCCCCGTAGTCCCAACATACCCAATCACATCCCCTTGCTCGACACGCCGCCCGTTACGCATCCCCTTTTTAAACTTATGAAGGTGCGCATAAGCGGTCTTGAGCTTCGAATTATGGCGCACACGAATATAATTCCCATACCCGCCTTTACGCCCGACAAATTCCACAACACCATCGCCGGCGGCATAAATCGGCGTGCCCGTCGGCGCGGCAAAATCCATGCCCTTATGCATTTTGTTATACCCCAAAACCGGATGCTTACGCATTCCGAAACCCGAAGAAATCCGCGCCCCGTCAACCGGCGTCTTCATCAACGTCTTACGAATGCTCGTCCCATTAGGCTCGAAATAATCAATCCGCCCATCTGCCATTTCAAAACGATAAATTGGCACTTCTTTCCCACCAATCTCAAGCGAGGCATAAAGGATATTCCCGTTTTTCGAATAAGAACCATCCTCGGTTTCAAAGGCTTCATACAACACCTTCACCTTATCCCCCTGACGAATATCGCGTTGGAAATCCACATCCCATGAATAAATCCGAATCATTTCCGCAATAACAGGGGAGGGAATATCCGCCCGCGCCGCAGAGCCATAAAGCGATGTCTCAATCTCCGCAAACCGCCCATAGGTCCGTTTTTGCAATTCTTTTTCGTTCAAATCCGCAACAAAATCCCCCGCATCATTACGCGCAACAATAATCTCTTTCACAGGCGAAAGCGTAAACACCATTTTCTCGAAGTCACGAGCACCATTTGGGTCAGTATAATGCAGCGTCATCTTCTGCCCCGCCTTCACACGGCGCGGATCAAAATGCTTCGTAAGCGCCTTAACCGCAAAAAACGCGTCCCTACCACTCAAACCACCCTTTTGCAAAACACCGGCAATCGTCTGCCCGCTTTTAATCTCAACCGTTTCATAGGGCGGCTTTTCCGCCTTTTTCAACAAACCGGGCGCAAGCCGCATCGCACCGGAAATCTTATCCTGTAAATTTTCCGGCAACCCCGCATTCTCCGCCATATCCACAGCCACAGGCGCCTCAAGCGGAACAATCGGCATATCGGCATAATCAGGCGTAAGCGCCGCATGTGCCGTTACCCCCAACGCACAAACCGCCGCAAACCCACCAACCATATAGCGTAAACGCAAAGAATTCGCCCGTGTAAACACGTAGCGATGGCGCAATTTCAAAAACTTGTGTGGGGAAATATTCATCAACTCTCTACAAACACAACTCAATTATTACCAATATAAGCCGAGCAAATAGCACAGCCAGCAACAGATTCCAAGAATTTTATAAGCATCAACATATTAAACACCTAAATAAGGATTGTTCGTTAACGCAGAGAAATGCGGCGAAAATGATAATTTTTGAGAACCGGCGCGCAGCGTACATTTAGTACGTGAGCACCGGAAGCGCAAAAAATTGTCATTTGCAGCCCATTTATCAAAGGTAACGGGCAATCCTTTAGCACTCGTTATTAATCCGCTTATAAGCCTTGCTCGACCCTTTCAAACCAAAACTATCCGTCGTCAAAGTCCCGCGCGAAGACGTCCCCGTCACAACCATATCCGATCCATCACGAATGGCTCCGGCCAAGGCCTTATCACTCGCCGCATCCGGCGCCCATGCTGTTTCATCTTGGGTAAAAAGGCTAAAGTTCTTACCATCAATCTTAACGCTCGCCTCACTCCCGCTCTTATAGGTATAGCCAGTGATATAGCTAAACACATCACGTGTCCCTTCCGCCGGACGATGCGTAATCAATGCGTAAATCTTCCCACGGCGTGAATAATTTCCCTTCGCGCTCTTCGGCTCGGAAATCATGTAACAAACCTTATTCCCGTTCTCCAAAAACATATAAGCCGACCAATCACCATACTTGGCCAACAACCGAGGCTCCCCGTTTTGCGCAAACGCAGATGGTGCGATCAAAACCAGAGCAAACCCTAAAACAGCAAGAAGACGAGACATCGATATCATTCCTTAATTTTTATACTTTATACGCCGCATTATAACGCAACCCTTCGCAAATCACGATGCGCCGAATGCACGAAAACCAAAATAATCCACAGCAGGTTTAAAGGGGCTTTATAGTCGTTAAAATTATGGTTTGGACAGCCATCAAAAAACGGTAATTTGCAGACCTGTCCAAATCGTAAGTTTAATGACTATCCCCCTTCTTCGTCCGCACCTTGCGCCGCAAACTCGTCTGTCGTGGCGGCAACCCTTCACTCGGCCCGCCAACCTTCACCGGACGATCGGGAAACTTCCCCATCGACATCACACGGTCATACATAACAAGCGCCCCCGCGACGCCAACATTCACACAAAATTTCATCGGAATTTTAATCACATGATCCGCCCGCGCCATTAATGCCGGCGATACCGACCCCATCTCGGGGCCAAGCACATAAGCCGCCCGCGTGGGATGGCGAAAGCTCGGCAATTCAATCGAATTCTCCACCAATTCCACCGCGACAAGCTGGCATTTATCGGGAAGGGCAAAGCTCTCCACATCCTCATACTGATGATACGGCACATGATCAAACGCATCCGAAGTATCAGACGTGCGAAACCCATGAACATCAACGGCGGGCGCAATCGTAAAAAAGAACGAAGCCCCAAACGCATGCGCCGACCGAGCAATCGTCCCGACATTCTGCTCCTTGGAAATCCCCTCAACACCAATACCGAAATAACCGCGCATACTGTTCACACCTATACTTAATAAGGACGATGACCATAATAACCATCTGGGCAACCAGACATTTCCATGGCTTCTTGGTAGTCCCGACCTTCTTTTCGATTCTGAATATACACCAATTCATCACTGGACAGCTCAACAAACACAATATCATTTGTATCAGCTAACACCATCTCTACGACCCGTGGACCAAAAGCTCCCTGAATTTGAGAATAATCAAATTTATACACCTGACTATCCCACAACGCCATATGAATCATAAACGAGCAATCTTCTTTTTGAAGACCATTGAATAATTGTGCCACGGCACTATCACCCTTGCTAAAGTAATAGATAGTGCCTTTATCGATAGTTTTTTGAAAAGTCATAATTTTCCATAAATTACAAAACTTTTTCCATCCTGTCAAATGCTTCGTTCAAACGACGCTCTGACACCGCGAAACACATCCGAATATAACCCTTACACGTCTTCCCAAACGCACATCCGGGGGAGAGCAGCAATTGCGCCTCATCAATAAACCGCTTCGTCAGGGCAATACAATCCGGCTCGCCATCAACCTTGAAAAACCCGTAAAACGTCGCCTCGGGCCGCGCAAGATGGACTCTACCGCCGCCCATCGCGCCCAACCGCTCCATCATCAAATCACGGTTGGATTTATACATCGCCACTTGCCCCGCAAGGAAATCCTCCCCCTGCTCCAGCGCAGCCTTCGCACCATATTGCATAAAAGTCTGCGGACATAAATTATTATATAAGGCAACATCCTTAATCTTGCCTTCCGCCATTTTCGGCCCGACGATCCAGCCAATCCGCCACCCCGTCATCGCCCAGCTTTTGGAAAAGCTATTCACCACCAAAAGCAAATCATCATCCCGCGCCACATCCAAAAAACTATGCGCCCGCGCGTGCTTATACTCCGAATTATAGGTCAAGCGCGCATAAACCTCATCCGCCA
>JBOEFZ010000037.1:0-13682 GCA_050633165.1 Alphaproteobacteria bacterium
TTGCCGATGCCAAGAAAGTGCGTTTGAGCGGTGCGGAAATTTCTTATGATGCCTATGATTTTACGGGTGATGTGGCGGCGAATTTGAAGCCGATGAAGGTGACGGCGGATTTGTCATCCAAGGATATTGTTGATGTTGATGCGGTTTTGGCAAAATTGCCGAAGAAAAGTGGTGATGGGCCGAAGGGGATTGATGCGCTGTTGAATGCTTTGCCTCGATCCGTGAGTGTGCCGGTGGCGGTTGATGCGGATGTGGCGTTGGCGCTTGGCGGTGTTGTTTTGAATAAGCAGAGCTTTAGCGGCGTTAAGGTGGATGTGAAGAAGAGTGGCGCTGCGATTTCGAGTGATATTGCGGTGAGCTCTATTCCCGGGAAAGGGCCGCTTAAGGTGGGGGCGGATTTGAAATTCGGGGATGTCTCGACATCATCAAGCGGGGCGCAGGTTTATTCTGATCCTGCGCTTGATTTTACGGTTACGGCGAATGTGAGCAATGCGGGCGGTGCAGCGGCGGCGTTTTCGGGGAAGGGCGATTTGCCGGTGATTAGTAAGGCGAAGGTTGGAAAGTTTTACGTGAAGGGGCGCGGGACGCCCGGTTTCTGGAGCGTTTCGGATGCGATTGTTAATCTGGATGATTTGAAATATCAGGCTTCAGGTTCGGTTCGCGCGGCGGATAATGGTAAGGCGGATTTGCGTCTTGGCGTGTTTGGCGCGGATATTCGGGTTTTGGCGGATAAGGCGGCGTTATTTGCCAAACCGTTTTCGCTGTCGGTTAAGCATAAGAGCTTGGCGGGGTTAATGAGCGCGGCGGGCGTGGCGGCACCGGATATGCCGGAATTGCGCAAGGCGCTGGATTTTAAGGGCGATATTGTTATGGGCAATGGGACGACCAAGGTTAGCAATATCGATGCTAAGTTGCTCGGGAGTGCGTTGAGCGGTGCGGTGAGCGTTAATGGCGCGGGGGCGAAGCCAGTTGTGAACGGGGATTTGAAATTCGGTGATTTGAAGATTGCGCCGCTTGATCAGAAAAAGAATGCTGGTAATGCTGGTAATGCGGGGGCGGCGATTAATACCGACTTTTTACGTAGTGCCAATGTGGATATGAAGGTGGCGGCGAGCTCGCTTACCTATGATCGGTGGGTGTTGGATCAGCCGCGTTTTGGGGTGAAGATACAGAACGGTGTTTTGGATTTGCAGGGTTTGCAGGCAGGGGCATTTGGCGGGGCGATTGCGATGAGCGCACGGGCTTCGGCGGTTGATGCGGCGGCGCCTTTATCATTCTCGGCGAAATCGGATATTACGAATATTCAGATTGGCAAGCTTGTGGCGGCGCTATCGGGGAATACTCGTTTTAAGGCCGATGGCGTTGTTAACTTTAGCTATGATGTGAATAGCATCGGGAAAAGCGGCGCTGCGTTGAAGAAAGCTTTGGGCGGAACGGCGAGCTTGAATGGGACGAATGTGGTGCTGCATGGCTTTGATTTGTTGGCGGTGAGTAATGCGGTAGAGCGGGATAATCGGGAGAATATTTTGGCGGCGGTGAAATCGTTTAATGGCGGGAGTACGGCGTTTGATACCGTTAAGGGTGATTATACGATTGCCAAAGGTGTTGTGGATATTACCAGCATGGCGATTGATGGTGCGGCGGCATCTATTGTTTCGCGCGGGGCGGTTGATTTGCCCGCTGGAACGATGAATACGGAGCATACGGTGAGTTTTAACCAGACGGATAAGCTTGATCCTTATACATTTTCGATCCGTGGGCCGTTGAATAAGCCGATTAGCTCTTTTGCCAATATTGGGCAGGATTTATTGCGCACGCAGGCGGGGAAATTTGTGCAGGAAAAGGCACAGGAATTATTGCAGGACACGGATATCGGTAAGAAATTGCAGCAATTCGGGATTTTACCGGGGGCTTCGGAGGGAGCGGATGACGGCGCGGCGAATGATAATGCTGCGCCGAGCGCCCCCGCCGTTGATCCTGCGCAGAAGGCGATTGAGGGTGTGTTGAAGGGGTTGTTTTAGGGCGCGTTAACACAATTTTGTCATTCCGACCGAGTGTTAGCGAGTGGAGGAAGCTGCTAATGTTTCAGATCCCTCGGCTTTGCTCGGGATGACAATTTTTTCAAAATATAAATCCGGATGGCGCTGGAGAGGTTTTGGCCTTCATCCCGGGCATCGTCGATTTTGGCGACGAGTTTGTTGAGGGAGAGGGATTCAGCTTCGGCACAGGATTTTAGGGCGCTCCAGAATTCATCTTCTAGGGTGATGCTGGTTTGGTGACCGTGGATGTTGATGCTTCTTTTTTTCATCAAGATAATACCTGCGGCGAAGCCGTAATTTTTTACCACAGCGACCACAGACGAAATCACAGCGCGTTCACTTCTGCTTGGGGCTGAACGCGCTGTGTATTCGCTGTGCGCGCTGTGGTTTTAATTTTGTTATTGCCTGCGGCGCTATTAATCCCGTGGTTTGATCATTGTTAGGGGATCGACCCATTCGTCGAATTGTTCGGCTGTTAGGAGGCCGAGTTCTATGGCGGTTTCTTTTAGGGTGCTGCCGTCGTTATAGGCTTTTTTCGCGATTTTTGCGGCGTTGTCGTAGCCGATATGGCGGTTGAGGGCGGTGACCAGCATGAGGGAGTTTTCCATCAGTTTTTTGATCTCTGCCTCATTCGCCTCGATACCGTCCACGCAACGCTCGGTAAAGCTTACGGCGCTATCGGCGAGGAGGCGGATGGATTGGAGGAGGTTGTAGATCATGACGGGCTTGAAGACGTTAAGTTCGAAATGTCCGTTGCTGCCGGCGATGGAAATCGCGCTGTGGTTGCCCATGACTTGGGCGCAGATCATGGTGAGCGCCTCGCACTGCGTTGGGTTGACTTTGCCGGGCATGATGGAGGAGCCTGGCTCATTCGCGGGGAGGATAATTTCGCCGATACCCGAGCGCGGGCCGGAGCCGAGCAGGCGGATGTCGTTGGCGATTTTCATCAAGGACACGGCGAGCGTATTGAGCGCGCCGGAGCTTTCGACAATTGCGTCATGCGCGGCGAGGGCTTCGAATTTGTTCTCGGCGGTGACGAAGGGTAGCTCGGTTATTTCCGCGACTTGGGCGGCGAACTCAACGTCGAATCCGGCTTTGGAATTGATGCCTGTGCCGACGGCTGTGCCGCCTTGGGCGAGTTGGTAGAGGCGGGGGAGCGTGTCATAGACCCGCGCGATGCCGTATTCGATTTGCTTGGCATAGCCGGAGAATTCTTGCCCCAATGTGAGGGGGGTTGCGTCTTGTAAATGTGTGCGGCCGTTTTTCACGAGTTTTGCGAATTTTTGTACCTTTTGCTCGAGGCTGGTGTGGAGTTGTTCTAGCGCGGGGATGAGGCGGTGGTGGATTTCCTCGACCGCGGCGATATGCATCACGGTGGGGAATGTGTCGTTCGAGGATTGCCCCATATTGCAATGATCATTCGGGTGGATTGGGTCTTTGCCGCCGCGTGTGCCGGTGAGCATTTCGTTCGCGCGGCCCGCGATGACTTCGTTCGCGTTCATGTTGGATTGTGTGCCGGAGCCAGTTTGCCAGACGGAGAGCGGGAATTGATCGGCCAATGTGCCCGCGATGACTTCATCGGCGGCGTTGATGATTGGGTCGGCGGTGGCTTGTTCCATATCGCCGAGTTTTACGTTGGCGAGCGCGGCGGCTTTCTTTTGAATGCCGAGGGCGCGGATGATGGGGGTGGGCATTTTTTCCGTGCCGATGTCGAAATTAATGAGGGAGCGAGCGGTCTGCGCGCCGTAATAGGCGGTGGCGGGGACGGTGACTTCGCCGATGGAGTCGGTTTCGATGCGGGTTTCGGTGTTTGAGATGGCTTCTGCGGACATTTTTGCTCCTATAAAATTTCTAACACGAAGTTAAAAGAAGAAGGCACGAAGTGCACGAAGTTTTTTTATTTTTTAACCACGAATGGATGCGAATAAACACGAATTATTTGTGTGTATTTGTGTTTATTTCGTGGTTAAAAAATTATTTGAACCATCCGGCTTCGCTTTGCAAGCTTCGCCGTGACAAGCAGAGTACACGGAGATTTAGGAGAGTTCATAGAGAATTTTATTGACATATTTTTTTGTGTGTTTATGAAATATGGATGATTTTGAACTGGAGTAAAAAATGAGTTTACCACAACTTAATACTGAATTTAAGCGAATGGCATCTTGTACGTTAGGGGTTGGCGTTGCCTATGGATCTGTAGCGTATCTTGATTTGCAAAATGATTGGGGGCTTCATGCTTGGCCCGTTGCTAAAGGATTGGACTTTAGTGGAGCGTTTCCAGGTGCGGCGTTTGAGGACTTGCACAGAGCTGTGCATAACACTCTCAAAAAATTTAGTAGCGAAGTTGTTTTAAGTGGGTTCTTTTCAGGGGCGCTTGCGGGCAATGTGCTCTATAAATCGATTTCTGACCTTTTTGTCCCGCGGTAGCTTATTTCAAAACCGTAACATGCCCCATTTTACGGCCTTTGCGGATTTGGGATTTGCCGTAGAGGTGGAGGGCGGTGTTTTTTGCCGTTAAGAACTTCTCTATATTTTCTGCGCTTGCGTCGTTGCCGATTAGGTTTAGCATTTCGCAATCGGAGTGCCGTGTGGCGGGGGCTACGGGGAGGGCGCTGGTGGTGCGGATGTGGTTTTCGAATTGGCTGACGGTGCAGGCATCGATGGTCCAGTGGCCGGAATTGTGGGTTCTTGGGGCGATTTCGTTGGCTAGGATTTCGCCCGATTTTGTTACGAAGAGTTCTAGGGTTAGGACGCCGGTTAAATCAACGTGATCGGCGATTGTTTTGATGGATTGCTTTGCGGCGGATTGGATATTGTTCGCGAGCGGGCAGGGCATGGTGGTTTTGTGTAGGATATGGTTTTTGTGCTCGTTCACCATGGGGCCGTAGATTTCGGAATTGCCGTTTATGTCGCGGGCGATGATGACGGAGATTTCGCAGTCGAAATCGATGATTTGTTCGAGGATGCAAGGGGCGTTTTCGAATTCTGCCCACAGGGTATCGATATCTGTATCGCTTAATATACGGGCTTGCCCCTTGCCATCATATCCGAAACGTCGCGTTTTTATTATTACTTCATCTTCGCCCCATGCTTTAAGGGTTTTGCGAATGTCTTCGGCGCTGTTTATTTCGGCGAAGCGGGCGGTGGGGATGCCGATTTGGTTGAGGGTGTTTTTCTCGGTCAGGCGGTCTTGGGCGATGTTTAAGAGTTTGTCATCGGGGTAGACTGGCTTTAGGGTTTGTAGGAATTGTACCGTCTCGACTGGGATGTTTTCAAACTCGTAGGTGATGGTGTCGCACAGGGCGGCGAATTTTTTGAGGGGGGCCTGGTCGTCGTAATTGGCGACAATTGTTTGGGCGGCGACTTGGGCGGCGGGGCTGTTTTCCTCTGGTGTGAAAATGACGCAGGAGATTCCCAAGCGTGCGGCGGCTAGCGCGCTCATTCTACCTAATTGTCCACCGCCGAGTATTCCGAGAGTTTTGTTCATAACTTTTTAAACCACAGAGGTTAAAGAGTTAGCAAGAGATGAAAGAGAATAAATATAAAAAAACTCTTTTATCTCACTTTTTCTCTTTCACCTTTGTGGTATTAATTTTAAGAGGTTTCTTCTTCATCGCTTAAGGTTAAGCGGTTATAGCTACGCCGAATATCGACGGCGTTTTCGACATAGGGGATGGCGATGTAGCGGTTGCCGGTGCCGGAGATGACGAGGGTGGCGTAGCCGAAGATGTAGCCGGTGATCATGCGTTCCAGCTCGATGCTCTCGATTTTATCAAAGCGGATATCGACGATGTCGACTTGTAGGATGCCGTAGCGCACGAAGATGCGTTTATTGGTCAGCGTGCACATCAGGATTTCTTTTTTCAATGTCGCGTGGGCGAACATGATGATGGCGACAACAGCGAGGAGCGCGCCGAGCTCAACCACCAGCGTTAGGGCAACGAGGATAGCGAGGAGGAGAACCGCGAGGGAGCGCCAATAGATGCCGTTATGGATGATGGCTTCTTCGATGATCTCTTCACCGTTGACCAGCATGTCTTTGATGTCGGGCTTGTCGCGTTTTTTCATCATAGCGTTCTCGCCTTTTCAATCGCTTTACGGAAGGCGATGGGTTCTTCTAAAGGGGGGAGGACGACTTCGCCAACACCCATTCCGCGCACGGCAACACGGCCGTAGCCGAAGATACGGCCTAAGATTCCTTGGAGGACGTTGACGCCTTCGATGCGGTCAATGCTCATTTCACCGACCTGACGGGCGACGAGGCCGCGTTTATAGACGAGGCGGTTATTGGTGATGGCGATTTCGGTGGTGGCCTTGACCACCATCATTTGCGCAAAGCTCAGCAGGCCGAGAACGAACATGATGAAGGAGACAATGCGCACGCCCGGGTGGATGTATTTGATGGCGGTGATCCAGTTGAGCTCTGGCGGGAATTTTCCGGTTTGTTTGTAAAAAATGATCGCGCCGACGATGATCAGGATGCTGATGAATAATCCCCAAAGGATGGCGGTGAAGGCGTGGACGGTGTACATCCAGTGGAATTTTCCAACATGGACGAGCTCTTCGTCAGGGCCTAGCGATTGTTGTACGTAAAGCATGGTTGATAGTTTCCAGTTTCTGGTGGTTAGTTGCAAGCATTTTGTCATTCCGACCGAGCGATAGCGAGTGGAGGAATCTGATTGGCTGTCAGATCCCTCGGCGAAGTTTATGCCCTTTGGGTGCTCGGGATGATGTTTTTAATCCCCGAATGAAATTCCTAATGCGCGGGCGGTGGTGACGAGGGAGCTGTTTGGGTTAACCACGCGGCATTTGGCGATGGCGTCTTTGATGGGGACGGGGACGGCTTCGCGCCCTTGCCATGCGACCATGTGGCCGTATTTTTCGTCTTTGATAAGCTCGACAGCTTTGACGCCCAAGGCCATGGCGAGGAGGCGGTCGTTCCAATTCGGGCTGCTGCCGCGCTGGACGTGGCCTAATACTGTTGTGCGGGTTTCGAAATCTGTGGCTTGTGCGATTTTCGGGGCGAGATATTCGCCGATACCGCCATAGCGTTTTTCGCCGCCGTGATAGACGACTTGGAGCTTTTCGCCGTCGGGTGACTTTACGGCTTCGGATACGACCATGAGGGCGAAGTTTCGCCCGTGTTCTTTTACTGATTTAATTTTGGTGGCTATTTTATTGATATCGTAGGGGATTTCGGGGATGAGGATAACATCCGCGCCGCCTGCGATTCCGGCGTTGAGGGCGATGTGTCCCGCGTCTCTGCCCATGACTTCGAGGATCATGACGCGGTCGTGGCTGGCGGCGGTGGGTTGGAGGCGGTCTAGGGCCTCGGTGGCAACCGCAACGGCGGTGTCGAAGCCGACGGAGACATCGGTGAGGGCGAGGTCATTGTCGATGGTTTTGGGGATGCCGACGAAATTCAGGCCGCCTTTTTCGGCGAGGCGGGAATGAATGTCGAAGCTGCCGTCGCCGCCGATGCCGATGAGGGCTTCGATCTCAAGGGATTTGAGGTTGGCGATGAGCTCGTCCGAGCGGTCTTTTATGCTGCCGTCGGGCATTTTATAGGCGAAGGGGTTTTTGGAATTTGTTGTGCCGAGGATAGTGCCGCCGCGCCGCATGATGAAGCCATCGAATTGATCGGGGGTGAGCTCGCGGGTTTTATGCGGCGTTTCGAGGAGGCCGGAGGTGCCGTTTTCTATGCCTGTGACTTTCCAGCCAAGGTTGTGTGCGCTATGGACGACGGCGCGCATGACGGCGTTAAGGCCGGCGCAATCGCCGCCGCTTGTGAAAATGGCTATATGTTTTGTCATGTCGGGGTTGCCTTTAGAATTTAGGTTAGGTGTTTATAATTTTATATTACCAAACAATTGATTATGTGTTAATGTTAATTCTTAACCTTGTATTGTTTAACTTATTTGCCAGATGATTGATCAAGAAGAACTTCAGCAAAAATTGACGGAATATCAGATAGAGCATAAAGCCCTAGATGAGATGATTGAGCGTGCGATGGCGAGTGATCAGCCGGTTAATTTACTGCATATGCAGCAGTTGAAGAAGAAGAAGCTTTGGCTCAAGGATGTTATCCGGAAGATCGAGAGTGATCTTTTGCCTGATATCATTGCTTAAGCATTTTATATCTATTATAAAGTCTTCATGACTTATTCAGATGAAAATCCCTTTGTTGGTATTATTATGGGCTCTCAGAGTGATTGGGAGACGATGAAAGAGGCGCATGATATTTTGCGCGGGTTTGGTGTTGCGCATGAGTGCCGGATTGTTTCTGCGCACCGGACGCCGGATCGTTTGGTCGAGTATTCTAAGTCCGCAAAGGGGCGTGGGCTTAAGGTGATTATTGCGGGCGCAGGTGGCGCGGCGCATTTGCCGGGGATGGCGGCGAGTATGACGCCTGTTCCTGTGCTGGGGGTTCCGGTGGAGAGTAAGGCGCTCAGCGGTATGGATAGTTTGCTGTCGATTGCGCAGATGCCGGGGGGGATTCCGGTCGGGACGCTCGCGATTGGTAAGGCGGGCGCGAAGAATGCAGGTTTGCTCGCGGCGGCGATTTTAGCGAATGAAGATGTGGATTTGGCGGTTAAGCTGGATGCGTATCGTGAAGCGCAGGCCGATGCGGTTGCGGAAGCGCCGAAAGATTAATTTAATTCTTGATACTCGTCATTACACGCCTTGTGCGTGTAATCTATTCTTGCTAAATGAAGCGGGATGGATTGCACGGACGAATCCGTGCAATGACGGCTATAGAGGAATTTATTATGTTTGATGAAAAACGTGCGCACCCGAATGGTTGGGATAAGGATAAGCTTGTATCACGCTATGTGAGTGTCGGGCCAGAGAGCGCGCCGCATCGGGCGTATTATTATGCGATGGGCATGACCGAGGAAGAGATCGCGCAGCCATTTATTGGGGTGGCGACATGTTGGAATGAGGCCGCGCCGTGTAACATTGCGCTGAATCGGCAGGCGCAGGCGGTTAAGGTTGGGGTTAAGGCCGCAAAGGGAACGCCGCGGGAATTTACGACCATTACCGTGACGGACGGGATTGCGATGGGGCATGAGGGGATGCGCTCATCCCTTGCGTCGCGTGAGGTGATTGCGGATTCGGTTGAGCTTACGATGCGGGGGCATTGTTATGACGGGCTTGTTGGTTTGGCGGGGTGTGATAAGAGCTTGCCGGGCATGATGATGGTGATGATCCGTCTTAATGTACCATCTGTGTTTATGTATGGCGGGACGATTTTGCCGGGGAAATTTCGTGGGAATGATGTTGATATTGTTAATGTATTTGAAGGGGTTGGTAAGCATGCTTGCGGTGATTTTTCGGATGCGGATTTGAAGGAATTGGAAGAGGTTGCGTGCCCGTCTGCCGGTGCGTGTGGTGGGCAATTTACCGCCAATACGATGGCGTGTGTTTCCGAGGCGATTGGTTTGGCTGTGCCGCATTCGGCGGGTGCGCCTGCGCCGTATGAATCGCGGGATGAATATGCGGTTGCCGCCGGAGAGACGGTGATGAGCTTGATTAAGAATGGTGGGCCGTATCCGCGTGATATTGTGACGCTTAAATCATTGGAGAATGCGGCGGCGATTGTTGCGGCGACGGGTGGTTCGACCAATGCCGGTTTGCATTTGCCCGCGATGGCGCATGAGGCGGGGATTGATTTCCCGCTTGAGGCTGTGGCGGAGATTTTCAAGAAAACGCCACTGATTGCGAATTTGCGCCCCGGTGGGAAATATGTTGCCAAGGATTTACATGATATTGGTGGCGTTGGTGTTGTGATTAAGGAATTGCTGGATAATGGGTTTATGCATGGTGATTGCATTACGGTGACGGGCAAGACGTTGGCGGAGAATTATGCTGATGTTGAGTTTCCGGAGGATCAGGATGTTGTGTTCCGTTGTTCGAACCCTATCCACCCGACGGGCGGTGTTGTTGGTCTTTCGGGGAATTTGGCGCCGGAAGGGGCGATTGTGAAGATTGCTGGATTGGAGAATTTGCAGTTTAGTGGCCCTGCGCGTGTGTTTGAAGGCGAGCAGGCGGCGTTTGATGCGGTGCAAAAGCATGAATATAAGGATGGCGAGGTTATTGTTATTCGCCAAGAAGGGCCAAAAGGCGGGCCGGGGATGCGGGAGATGCTCTCGACCACGGCGGCGCTTTATGGGCAGGGGGCGAATGTTGCGCTTATTACCGATGGTCGTTTTAGTGGTGGGACGCGCGGTTTTTGTATTGGTCATGTTGGACCGGAGGCCGCTGTGGGTGGGCCGATTGGGCTGCTTAAGGATGGGGATGTTATTTCCATTGATGCGGATGCGGGGACTTTGTCGGTTGATTTGAGCGATGATGAATTAGCGGCGCGGCGTGAGGCGTGGAAACCGCGGAAGACTGATTATAATTCCGGCGCGCTTTATAAATACGCACAGCTCGTCGGGAATGCACGCGGCGGCGCGGTGACCCACCCGGGCGCGGCGGAAGAGACGCACACATTTGTTGATATTTGATATGAAATCTAGACTTTTATTTGCCGCAGCTTTTGGTTTGTTTGGTGCATTTTCGGTTCATTCGGGTGCATTGGCGGAGCAGGGGATTGTTATTGAGCGGGCGGCGGTGGAGGTTGATCCTCGGGTTTTTGAGGCGTTGGATGCGGTTTCGGCGCAGTATCCGTTAAAGCACGCAAAGGCGTTGCGGGCGTTTTATGAGGCGCGAGGTGCTGAGACTTATTGGGATCGGGGGAATGTTTCGGATTTTATCGAGGTGATAGAGGGGAGTTGGACACATGCGCTTAACCCGTTTTCGTATCATCTTGACGCATTGAACCGTGATGATCTTGATCCGATGCATCGGGAGGTCTTGCTTTCGGATGCTTATGTGTCTTATGGGCGCGATATATCCGGTATTCGTGTTGATCCGCGCGTGTTTAAGAGTCATCGGCGGTATTGGCAAGCGCCGCTTTCGGTTGACGCACTATTGGATCATTTGAACCGCGATGATGATATTGATGACGTTGTCGCGGGTTTTACGCCGCGCGGGAACACTTACAATCTTTTGCGTAAGGAGTTGCGGCGATTGGTTGATGAGGGTGCGCCGGAGTATGAAGGTGTGCTTCCAATTCGTGTTAAGGGGCTTTTGAAGCCGGGGGAGGAGCATGCGGCGCTTGCGGATGTTAGGGTTCGTTTGGGGGTCAGGAGCGGGTCATTTGACGCGGTGTATGATGATGTTCTCGCGGCAGCGGTGATGCGGTTTCAGGAGCAGCATGGGCTTAAGCCTGACGCGGTCATTGGACCGGGGACGCTTCGTGCGATGAACTATACGCATGAGGATCGAATCAAGCAGGTTTTGGCGAATTTGGAGCGGCTGCGTTGGGTGCCGGAGGAAAAGCCGGAGCGGTTTATTGTGGTGAATGTGCCCTCGGCGACGTTATGGGCGATTGATGAGGGGCGGGTCGAGATCGAGATGCCCGTGATTGTGGGGCGTAAGAAGCGTCCGACGAATATCTTTATTACCGATATTACCGGCGTGCGTTTGAACCCGACATGGACCGTGCCACCGACGATTAAGCGTGAGGATATTTTGCCGAAATTGGTGGAAGACCCTTATTACCTTGTGAGTAAGGGCATGGAGCTTGTCAGTGCGCCGCAAAAGGATGGGGACGGGCAGGTGATGGGCGCGATGAGCGTTGATCCGGCCTCGATTGATTGGGCGGTGCTGACGGATGAAGATTTGAAGGGAATGCGCATGGTGCAAACGCCGGGGGCGCATAATCCGCTGGGGCGGGTGCGGGTGTTGATGCCGAACGGGTATAATATTTACCTACATGACACGAACGAGAAATATTTGTTTAATCGTGCGGGGCGGGCGGTGTCTTCGGGCTGTGTTCGCCTTAAACGTCCGTTCGAGATTGCGAATTTTATTTTGCAGGAGAAAAAAGATTGGTCGCAGGAGCGTCTGGATGAAATTCTGGATGCGGGGAAGATGCGGGATTTATATATTCGCGAGACGATGCCTGTTTATCTTGTGTATTATACGAGCTGGGTTAATGAGGATGGGCGCGTTGTTTACGGCAATGATGTGTATGGATATGATAAGATTTTGATTAAAATGTTATCAGAACTTGACGGAATATTCATTCCTGTGGATAATAATGGAATATATGGGGGATAAGTGTGCCTTTATATATTCGAAAAATTGTTGGGGTAGATGTTCATTTGCCCTTTACTCCCTTGGGTATAGTAATTAGATATTTGTAACGAATTTTTAAGGTTTTGGGGTTTTAGTAGGCCTGTAAAATTTTTATGAGGTTTTGATGTTTGGTGAAGTCTTTGATTTTTTAGATGCCGAGAATGAGGCGAAGAGCGCGGTGAGCCGTCGTGATGTTCTTAAGGTTGGTCTTGGCGGGGCTTTGGCTGCTGCTGTGCCGCTTATTGGTATGGGGGAGGCCGAGGCGCGTGGTCGTGACGGCACGTGGCGTGTAAATTTCCGTCAGGCGCATACGGGCGAGACCTTTAATGGCGTTTACCGCGTTGGTAATAAATATTTGCCCGAGGCGTTCGAACGTTTGAATTATGTGCTTCGTGATTTCCGTACCAAAGAAGTGTTCCCGATGGATCCGCGTGTTCTTGATATTTTAAGCATGTTGCAAAGCCGTACGGGCGGGCAGCAATTTGATGTTTTGTCGGCCTATCGTAGCCCCAAGACAAATATGAATTTGAGCCGTAAGACATCGGGCGTGGCGAAAAACTCGTTCCATATGTATGGGCAGGCATTGGATATCCGCTCGGCGGGTGTGCGAACATCGTCGTTACGTAGCCAAGCAAAGGCATTGAAGGCCGGTGGCGTTGGGTATTACCCGCGTAGTGGCTTTGTGCATATCGATACCGGTTCTGTGCGGAGCTGGTAAATCCTTTGTGCTCTTAACAAGAGCAAACTTTTAAGCGATCAATCCTACATTTACATCCAACGCGTCGGCGATTTGGCGGAGGGCGCGGATGGAGCCGTCTTTTTTGCCCGTTTCGATTTCGGTGATGTAGGGGCGGGAGATGTCGGCGGTGGTGGCGAGGTCGGTTTGGGTCATGCCGCGATATTTGCGTAGGATTTTGATGGGGTTTTCTATCCGCGCGGTGAGGGCGTCGAGGATGTCGTCGGGCAGGGTGTCGTTATCGCCCGTGCTCACCAAGGCGCGGTATTCGTGTAGGGGGAGGAGGACGTAGGGTTGGCCTTGGATGTGCAGGAGATCGTGTTTCATTTTGTCGCTTTCTTTTGCTTTGTCTTTTAAGAAGTTTAAATGCAAATGGCGACAATGTCACGTGTGTATTTTGGCGCGAGGAAATATTTTATATGTCGTCATTCCGGAGGCTTCGCGAAAGCGAAGTTTAAACATCCGGAATCTATAAGTGCGAGGCAAGGCCTCGCGCATCACTGGATCCCCGCTGTTTGAGCTTCGCTACGCTGCGCCGCGGGGATGACGGGAATAAGAAAGGCCTCAAAACCGTGTTGAAAGCGTGAGCGAGCCGAACACCGCAGGATCATCTTGCGTTTTGAATTCTTTGCTGCGGGTGTTGATGGAGTAGGCGAGGCGGTAGCGGTCAAAGGTAAAGGCTATGCCAGCCGTGGCATCGGCGATGAAGTGGTTTTTAT
>JBOEFZ010000038.1:0-14572 GCA_050633165.1 Alphaproteobacteria bacterium
CGTGTGGGGGCACCACTTAAACACCAGCTAAACACCGAGTTTCAAAGCAATTACCTCAATGAAATGAGGTGCTTGCGCAATCTGTGGTTGGGTTTGAGTGCGGTTAGAACATAACATGAACCTTGTAACGCGAAGGCCATTACAAGGAATTCAAAAATGCCCCATATCAAATTCACCGACACCAACGTCGGCGCGATTCCGACGCCGGACAAGACCGTCTGGTACACAGACCCTGAGCAGAAAGGCTTGCGCCTTTGTGTGACAAAGACCGGCGTCAAGACTTGGTACGTCAACAAGTGGGATCCGACAGCGAACAAAGTGCGCTCGGTCAAACTCGCCCAATGGGCGTCGAAGGTGACACACTGCAAATGGGCGAAGGATCAGCGCGGCCTTGTCGCGCATGGCATCGTGTCAGGCGACGTCTTTAACAAGGCCGAGACACGGGCGATGGAGGCGGTCGAGCAGGCCAACGAGCTGCCGACTTTTCGCGAGGCGCTTGAACAGTTCATCGAACATCGCACGACCAGCAGGCAGTCAGGCAAAGCGCGGATGATGGAGACAACGGCCAAGGACTATCGCGCGACGTTCAACAAGCATCTGGCGCGATGGGCGGACGTGCATGTGGACAGGTTGCCGATCCTTGAGATCAACCAATACCTGAATGCGGTGCAGATCACGCGCCCGAACGCAGCCCACGTCGCGGCTACGGTCGCCGGGGCCACGGTACGTTTCATCAACAAGCTCTGCGCCCTTGCTCTGCCGATCCCGTCGCTGCTCGAAGGCACCAAGATGCGGTCGCGCGTCGAGACAGGCAAACTCGACATGCAAGTCCCATGGGAGGACCGCTGGGATGAGATCGAAGAAATCCCGAATGAACATATCCGTCTGTGCTGGAAGATCACTTGGTTTACGGGCTTCCGAGGCCGTGGGCTGCGCGCTTTGACGTGGGACCAAGTTGATCTCGACGACGGTGTTGTGACCTTCGACAGGCTCAAACGTCAGGAGGTTGAGCGCTCCATCGTTCTCGCAGACGACGTGGTCAGGTTGTTTAAACGCCTTCACGAAATTCGCTATGATGACTGTGAATGGGTATTCCCTTCGCGTGTCGTGCGCCGGGATACGCGGGGCCACTTGGACGTGCTGGACAAACTGCCTCTGACGAAGCCGGGTGACATGCGCCATTTCTGGATGACCGTTGCGAGGGAGGTCGCGCCGCGTCACGTTCACAGGTGGCTGGCACAGCAGACCATGACCGACAACGACTTGCGGATGCTCGGCCACTACGGCGAACCGACATATGAAGAACAGAAGGCGGCGGCAAATGCGATTGCGGCGGCGATCAGCAAGCGGATTCAGGCAGCACCTTCTTCCGTTGTTGAATTGCGCCGAAACACCGCCTAAATTGAAAACACCAATACCTCCATGCCTATAGGTAGTGACCCGGATAGGTGTGAGGCCGACGCGTGAGAGTAGTGGCATTGCCACTCAGGAAGCGGGAGACGCGTTGGTCATGTGGGTTCCCATCACAGGACCTATGATCATGACCATTGACCAAATCGCGTCACAAATCGACTCTCTCCGGGCGGACTTGATCCGTTCAAATCCACCTCTGGTAATGAACAGCGCCGAAGCCGCCGAGTTTCTTGGCGTGTCAGATGAAACGATGCTTCGCTGGCGCAAAGACGGTTTTGGACCGTCATATTCGCAGCCAAATTGCCGAATTGTGCGATACCTTCGCGACGACGTGGTCGCATGGCTCGAGGAGAATCGTTGATGGCGCGCATCAAAAAGCAAAACAGCGAAATTGAATTGGCGCGTTTCCACCCAAACGACGCCGAACTCCTCCTGCAATTCAACATTACGAAACAGCGCATTGTCGATCTCTGCAATCAGGAGTTCGAGGATGATCCGTTTGACCAAGGCAAAAATTACAGTTCGTGGCATCGCGCACTGGACGGGCAGGAAGTCTGGGAAGGTATCGTCCAAGCTTTGGACGGTCTTTACGAGGATCAAATAGCGCACCCGCGAAAATACCTGCCAACTAATGACCCCGGTGACGATCTGAGAGAGTGGATGGCGCAGATTGCCAAAGCAACGTGGTGGCATAAAACCCTCAAACTCGATCTGTCGCTCAATACCCTCAATAGCTGGTTCTCTGGGCGCGTATCGAAAACGAGACCAGAGTTGCAGGAGCAAGTTGATGCTTGGTGGACTCGCGTTAAGACCGCGGCAGACGAGGCAGAGCGGTATTCGGCAGTCGCGATGCGGGACAAGATCGCGAATGATGACCGTGAGCGGGACACAGAATGGGACAACGCTGAACCGAGTATTGGCTCTTGGGATACGTGGTGCAAGGATTTGCTCGAAGATGGGTTGTCGGTCGACGAGGTGCGCGAGCGGTTCGTTTCTGAGGGCCTGATGCATGATCAGCACCAGCTGAAACTCATTGACCTGGCCGATCCGCAGTCACCTTTGACCGAGGGATACGCCAAGGAGCATCAGGAAGTGTGGCGTCGGCAACAGTTCGACGAATTGGTTGATGCGGGCTTTCCGCTGGCGTTGTCGCGCACACCTTCCGAGTTCGACCCGACGCCGTTTGCACGCGAAGCAAAGTGGGGAGATCGCCGCGACGAGGAGGGGCCGAAAGACCTGAACACGCATCTATACGGCAAGCACTATCGCCAGCAATGTGTGCGGCGTTGGGATGCCTCAGAGCGTCGGGTTGTTGTGGATGCCGAGATCGTCGAAGTGTCCAAGGATGGCAAGAACTGGCGTCCAGCTACTGAGCTTGAAAAGCAAGGTTGGCAGAACGGTATTTACTTCTGGGAAAAGGCGCTGATCGAGGGCCAAGATACGAGCAATTCTTATACTCAGGAACTGGAAGCCGCGAAGATCAAAGAGAGACGGGCTCGCCGGGCTTGGGAAAGTTGTGATCAAGACTTGCCGTTGAACCGAAACTTGAAGATTGCATTTCGGGAAGCCGAGCGCGATTTGCAGGTCGCACTCGACAACACTCTTGGTCAATACGAATAGGCGATTGCCTCTTCACCTTGGACGCGTTTCAAAATTGAGACGCGTTCTTGGGGCGTACAACGGTGGCGCAAGGCGGCAGATACGACCGCCCAAGGTTTGCCTTGGTGACGCAGGTGGCGGGCGCGTTCGGTCGGCGTGATGGCGGTTGCAGAGGTCATGTCAAAGGGCATTGGTCGGGTCCTTTCGGTTGTTGGGCGATGATTGCGGGCTTGGTGTCAGCTTTGCGATTGCAATGCACCGTGAATGTATTGCCTGTGGGCGGCAAATTCCGACTGAAATAACGGGTGAAAATAAGTCGGTTATAGGTCCAAGATCAAAGGGCAAGCTGAGTGATGCGAGCAATTCGCGCACGCGCGCATGTGCATAATAAAATGTTGTTGTCGGTTTTGGTCTGAACTTCTGAAAAGTGACAACAACATTTTTTTATGTACACGCGCATACGCACGACAGCGTGCATCGTTCTGTCCCTGTCTCCTGTCAGAAAGACGTCCCCTTGAGGCGTCTACCAAGACCAAATGATGGTTTATCAGTGGGTCAAACCTATCAACCCATTGAACTGTAAGCATCATTCTGCATTCGCGACTTGTAACGCACCGCATGTTACAAGGTTTTGGTCGATTTAGCCTCGACCACCCCCTTTCTCTGCCGTCGATCCCCGGACCCGGGCGCATTTAGAAGATCACAAATCCACGATTTTCCCACCGCGCCCGCACGGCACATATCGACCACCCCTGCCACCGCATCAAAGCCGCAGCGAAACCGCCCGAGCAACGCGTTCCTGCACATGCGCCCCAGCATGATGCCCGCCACCCCATAACCGCCCGTCTCTGACGCGCTCTGCAAGCCTGCGTAAACCGATCATACGCGCCACCTGCCTTTCGCCGTTTGCTACCTGAAACTCCGGGAACGCCCACTGATCGTTCCTGATATGTTCTCTCTATGCTCGCACGTCGGCGGGTAGCCCGCACCTGTCCGCCGACATCCAAACAGAGAAAGAAAATCGAATGCCCCTGCACGTCACAATCCAGCCGACGCCTCACGGTTCCCGCCTCTTGGGCGAAGACATTCACACGGCCTTCCACTTGGACGTGCCGCTACCTCCTGATGACCTCCATCAACTGATCATCGCTGCCGCGAAATCCGACGACCTGCATCCGCGCGCCGAACTCATGGGCGTGATCGCTGATCGGACGCCCGAAGGCGTCCGCATCCGCGTTGTCGCCAATGCGGCCCACTTCGACATTCCTTGGCCCCTGATCGTGCGAGGCATCAAGTGACCAAGATCAACCACCGCACCTACCAAGAGCAGCGCCAAGCCTATGACAAAATCCGCGATGTGATCGCGGGCGAAGACCGGCTGAAAAACGCAGGCGCACGATACCTCCCCGAACCCGAAGGCATGACCAACTCCCAATACACCCGCTATGTGCAGGGGTCGTCCTTCTACGCGGTCGCCGAGCGAACTCTGCGCGGCATGGTCGGTGCGGTGACGCGCAATGCCCCAGTTCTGGAGTTGCCCGAACGGATCGCAGGGATGCGGGACGCGGCAACCTTCGAGGGGCATTCGCTCGACGTGCTACTGGAAAGCGCCCTGCGCGAAGTCCTGTCCCTCGGCAGGTTTGCGATGCTGCTCGACTACCCGACCGACGGCGCGGCCCCCGGCTCTGCGCCGTTCATTTCCACCTTCGACGCAGAGTCGATCTTGGACTGGAAAGAGGAACTTGTCGGCGGGCGTCAAAAGCTGACCTACCTGCGTCTGCACGAAACCAACCACGACCTCGAAGACACGGGCGTCGAACAACACCTCGTCCTGACACTTGATCCCGCCTACACGGTCAAACGCTACCACGTCAAATCGCAGCGCAACGGCCCTGACATTCAGACGGTCGAAGAGGTGCAAGTCGGCGAAGACATCACGCCGACAATCGACGGCTCGCCCATGTTCGACATTCCGGCGGTGATCGTGTCGCCCTACAACCTGAAAGCGGACGTTGAAAAGCCGCCCTTCCTCGACCTCGTGAACGTCAACCTCGCGCACTGGCGCGTGAGTGC
This sequence comes from Alphaproteobacteria bacterium, assembly GCA_050633165.1. Lineage (GTDB taxonomy): Bacteria > Pseudomonadota > Alphaproteobacteria > Micavibrionales > Micavibrionaceae > TMED27. The sequence continues at coordinate 5,086 of JBOEFZ010000038.1, forward strand.
GGACTATTACTGGTCGCTCTACCTGACGTCTCAGCCGACGCCTTGGGTCGCCGGGTCGATCAATGAGAAGAACATGCCGAGGCAAATCGGCAGCGGCGCGTTCTGGGTTCTGCCCCAAGGCGCGCAAGCGGGAATGCTCGAATTCACGGGTGCAGGCATCGCCGCGCAAAAGACAGCTCTCGATGATCTCACGGCTCAAATGGCAACGCTTGGTGCGCGGATGGTCTACGACGGCAAAGGCCGCAATGAGACGACCGACACGGCCCGTCTGCGCCACCGCTCCGAACTGTCCCTGCTTCACAGCAGCGTCAACATGGTCGAAGCTGGCCTGTCGAAACTCCTGCGCCTTGCCGCTGAGTGGACTCGTCCCGGCACCGCCGACGATGTTGTCTTCAAACTGCACCGTGACTTCGTGACCGCCCAGATGGACCCGGCCATTCTCACGGCCCTGCTCAAGGCATACACCGCTGGCGCGATCTCCCACGATACTTTCCTGATGAACCTCAAGAAGGGCGAACTGATGGACGTGAACCGCGCACTCGACGATGAACGCGACCTGATTGAGGAGGACGATAACGTGCTGCCCATGCCTGGGGTTGCGTGATGCTCACCGACCCTGATTTTGGCCAGCACAATTCGCGAACGCCGCCCGAAGAACTCTTGATCTTTGCTGTCCTGTCTCGTGCGATCTTGGACCTGTTCGGCCCAACCACTCTGGCGTCCAATCAGGCTGAGGGAAAAAAGTCGCGATACGAAGCCATGCGGTTTCTGACGGACCATTCGGGCGCGTGGGCGAAGCGGCGAACTGAGCTTTGCGACGCAATCGGTTTCAACGGTGACGACGTCCGGGCGCGCGTCGTCCGCGTTCTCGAAGGCGACACGAAGGCTCTCGACCACTACGAGGGGCGTGGCTCTCTGAACCATGTCGAAGAGGCCCGCGAACTGTGGGAGCGTGAAAAAGCCGCGCGGACGCGCTCCCCTGCCCAACGCTGCAAGACAAAACCGAAGCGCGAAGGCGTTCGATACATGGAGGCACGCCCCAAGGTCTTGGCGCTTCTGGATCGACCGCGCACCGTGAAGGAACTGTCTGACGAAACCGGCTTCTCCGACGGCGTGATCCGCACTGTCCTGAACAAGGCGATTGAGAAAGGCACCGTCGAGAAGAATGGCCCTGAATACCGAGGACTACCTGATACTTCGGTTGCGGCAGCAGCGGCGTAGCACCGATATTCGATCTACAGAACGCGAGTTAGGCTCAACTTTCTGGTCTTGTGATGGAAACGGGGCGGGTTGGGCATGACCCGCCCCAATCACGAGGAACCAGAAATGGCCGACGAAAACGACAAGCAAGCAGAAGCCCTGATTGCCGCACTCGCACCGAAAATCGCAGAGGCGATCCTTCCCCAAATCACGGAATCCGTTGAAACCCAAATGAAGGGTCTCAAGGACAAGAACGACGAGCTTCTGGACAAGCTCGCGAAGCAGAAAGCGGACGACAACCACAGCAAGCTGCTCGCCGCCGCTGAAAGCCAGTACCAAGCCCGCCTTGACGGCAACGGCGTGTATCAGGGGCGCAAACCCGGCGACTCGATCAAGATCAAGAAGTCCGATGCGCGGAACGTGAAGGCGTACCGCGACGCCAAGGCTCTGGCCGAAAAACAGGGCGTGCCGCTTGAGATCGTGGCCAATGAATAAGGTCACTCTGGTGCCGGGCAAGGGGCCAGTTGAGACCCCGCGCAAGAAGCCCGGACCGCCCAAAGGCACGCCGCGAAAGAAAACCCAGCCGCACAAAATGGCAGTGCTCCCGGATGCAAAACGGGAGCATTACACGCGGGAGATTGTTCTCGGGCGCATGTCGATGTTTCAGGCGGGCAAAGAGCTTGGGATTTCTGATACGTCGGTTGCGCGGTATATCACCCAACTCCCCGAAGAGGAAAAACTGGCGATCCTCGCAACCGCTATGCACGACGCCAAAGTCAAAACGGCGATGCAGCACGCGGCCATCGTCAATGAGTTTGGCGAGGACACCGACAAAGACCTCAAATGGGTTCTGCGTGAGCTAAAGGCACTTCTGGAATCTGCCAAGGGCGACGAAGACCGCATGATGCAGTTGGGCGCGCTGAAGGAGCTTCGTCAGAGCCTCATGTCGCTGGCCGACCTGCATGGCAAGCTGAACAAGAAGATGGACATCCACCTGAACCTGAACGAAAGCCCTCAATTCATCCAGTTGCGTTCGATCATCCTGAAAGTGCTCAACAACCACCCAGCCGCGAAGCACGAGTTTCTGAACGAGATGGACGCTATGGGGGTCATTCAGGAACCTGTCCTTGTCGATGATCGGAGGCCGTGATGCCTTCCCAAGTCGCAAAAGCCGCCGTTGGGATCGTGAACCAACTCGAAAAGGTCGATCTCGAAAGCCCGAAAGATATGCGCGAACAGTTCGAGTCTGCGCCGCCCATCGTCGTCAAACTCCTGTCCGAATTGGCCGCGCGCCGGATGCTGAAACCAGCGACACGGTGGCCGGGGCAAAACCGATGATCCACGACCCTCACCTCCTGTCCTTTCTGCAAGGCCTGACGGTCAGCCTCGATCCAGTCGAGCGGTTCCGTCTGGCTATCGGTGAGCCGGACCCGTGGCAGAAAACGCTTCTGTCTACCGATCCGCGTTTAAACGAGGCGGATCGCATGGTCCTCGCTTTGTGCGGTCGCCAGTCAGGCAAATCGACCTCTGCGGGCGGTCTTGGGTATGACGATTTCTCAGTCGGCAAGACGGTTATCCTGACGGCCCCCAGCTTGCGGCAATCGACCGAATTGTTCCGCCGAATTCTGGAATTCAAGAACACCGATCCCTTTTGCCCGCCCATTGTGCGCCAGACGCAGACAGAACTTGAGGCGCACCCATCGCATGGTGGGCGGATCATCGTTGTGCCTGCAACCGATCAAGCGCGCGGGATGACGGCGGACACGATCATTGCTGACGAGGCGTGTTTCCTCGACGACGATGCTCTGACGGCTTTCTTTCCCATGCGCAAAGAGACCGGGCGCATTTTCCTTCTGTCCACTCCGAACCTGCGCACCGGCTATTTCTACGAGACATGGACAGGTGACAAACAGGTGCGCCGCATCATGGCGCGCTCCATCGACATCCCCCGGCGCGCGGCTCAAGTCGCCTTCGACAAAGCCACCATGTCCGACACCACGTTCCGGCGCGAACATCTGTGCGAGTTTGTCGGCTCCGGTACGCCACTCCTGTCTTGGGACACGCTCGAAAACTCAAGCAACCCGAACGTCAACGCATTGGAGCTGTCATGATCCCGCCTAAGTATGAATTCCTGAGAGACGGGCGTGTTGTCCTGCCATCGAACGCCGACCCCGCGGCCTATGGCACGGTCGTTCATGGCTGGGTGAACCACCACGTCGGAATGGACCTTGGGCGCAACGACCCTTCTGCAATCGTGGTGATCCGCGACGAATGCTATCCCCAATTCACGGGTCGAGGGTTCGAGCAGGAACTTGGCCCGCGCAAATGCACCGTCGTCTTTCAAGAAACGATCCAGCTTTACTCCTACACCGACCTTGCCGATTTCCTCGCGCGGCGTCTGAACCAAATTCCGCATTGGTCCCTCGCCATCGACGCCTCAGGCTTGGGCGCGCCATTCTCCTCAACCTTGGACGATGCAGGGATCGCACACCACGCCGTTGTCATGACCGCAGGCGCGAACATGTCCCGAAGCGGCAAGGACGTGAAAATCGCGAAAACGATGCTTTTGGAGAACATGGCCGTCGGTCTTGAAACCGGCGCGCTCACCGTCGCCCACGATCTTGAGGGCAAGCAAGACCTACTGAATGAGATCGCCAGCTTTGAACTCGCCAGCACATCGTCGGGCAACCTCGTGTTGCAGGGCGGTGGAAAAGGCCACCATGCCGACCGCGCCATCGCAACGGCCCTCGCATACCTTTCCGCAACCCACCTCGAAACGACCCTCAGCGGCTCGTATCGGCTGCACGGCTGGGCCTGAATCCTTGCTGTCGCTTAGGTTGTGTGCGACGCTTGCCGCATGGAAAACGATAAAGACCTATGGCCCAAATTCGGACCTACTGGAAACGCAGAAGAAGACGAGCGCCGCAGTAAAGAACTGCTCAAGAAACTTGATCTGATTATCAAGGATCACAACCTAGGCGTATCCGAGGACTTGTTTCCCGATGCGGGCCGGGTGCGTCCTCCTGACAGCAAACGGAAATTTGCGAAAGATCGCAAAGTTGTCATGTTCGCCTTCGCGTTCGGCCTCGACGTTCCCGAAGAACTGGCAAGCAAATACCTTGGGCCAGATATGCCTGAAAAAGTTAGGCAAGAACTTGAAAGAAAGCATCCGCCAAAACCTGTTACCGAAGAGGAACTGCGGGCACGGGCGAAGAGGTTCGAAGACAAAGATATTCCTTTCTAACCCGAACTCTCGTCGCGCTCGTGCCGTCGCGCCTGCCGTTGCCCGACCAGATCGACGAGACACGCCCAGCAGCCCTCGAAAAATTACGCGCTGATGGGCGTCTCCATGTTTTGAGCATCGACATACCCACCAGCCTACGAAACTGCGTCAGTTAACGGGTTGCTGCCTTGCTCAGTTGCGAATTTGGTGCCATCGTCATCACATTAGTATCAAAGGGCGGGAAGTGTTGCAGAGCTGCATTCGAATTTTACAAGTTGGGGACATTCATCTGCCGGAGTGGGAGAAAGTCTATTCACACATCGACGATAAAGACAAAAATTACTCTCCGTCAATTATTGCTGACATTCGCGGTCTAGACAATATGACTGCTGTTCTACAGAGGCTGGCGCAACTCGGAACTTCCTCTCAAACTGATGCGGTCGCTTTTATGGGAGATTTCACTACGCGCGGCGACACCGATAAGATTCCGGTTGCTATCGAAATTTTGTCGACTCTGATGACTAGGTTTGATGGTTCAAGGGTGCCAATGTTCGGAGTGCCGGGCAATCATGACGTGGACAAAAAAGAAGCCATACTCCACGGCAGCCAAGCCAAGTTTTCTCCGCTTGAACGGGCGTTTCAAAAATTTGGCTGGCTCTCACCTCCGATTAACAGAGCAAGAAAAGTAGAGATAGAGTCCGATGATAGCAGTCTTTCATTGTCACTTATCAATACTAGCATAGGCTCATGGTCTGCCCACTTGCTTCCAGATATACTTGAGGCCGAATTCTCTGAGGATAAGCTGTCAGAAGCGCCTCTATCGCAAACGACGGACAGAGTTGGTGAAAACGCCCCAGACGGAGACCTCCTTGACTCCACCCAGGTCGGCACACGGTCGGATCAACTGTTCGCTATGGACGTTCCATTTATTTCAAAAGGAACCACGGCAAGTCTTCGGAAGGAGTTTAGCGAAAACTCCGATAAAGATACACACGTCATAATTGGGCACCATAACATTCTTCCGCAAAAAATCCCCAGAATTACACCTTACGGTGAGATGCTGAATGCCGGAATGTTTAGGAGGTATCTCCAAAACACCGGAAGAAATGTTGTATACTTACATGGCCACATTCACGATGATCCAATTGAAATAATTGGATCACCAGCTTTCGAGAAAGGCTCGCAGGCCTACAGTATGCTTGATAGTGGGAAAATTGTATCTATATCCGCGCCACCGATATGGGAGGGGTTCAACGAGGTAACTTTCTTTTTGGATGAAGATAATCAGGTATACCTTCTTAGAGTTACGAAGTACCGACTCGATGAAAATATGGAGATTGGCAATTATTCTGATCAAGAGACCGTTTATATTCCCTTACTGCAGTCAGTGTCCGACCTGTTGGGAACCAGCACCAGAAAGGTGCTTCAAGCTCTAAAGGAGCAAAGAAGTTCATCCAATCCTACTGGTACAATCAAGTGGACCGACTTTCTGACCTACCTAAATGAAAAGTCTGTGACCTCTGACGCAGAAGAAGTCGAGCGTTCAGTGCTAAAGCTGTTTTGCGGGGGGTTGGTACGTATCAATAACCTGGGGAGAGAACCTGTCAGATGGGCGCTAAGGCTCTCGGAGGTAGAAGCGTAATGAACCCCTTTACACCTACAAAGTTTGAGTTAGAGCAAAATCCCGTAATTTGGCTCTCGAAGTTTTCGAAGAAAATGAAGGGGGATATGAAGTCTAACTTTGTTTCCGGCTCGCGGGGTAGTGGTAAGACTACAATTCTTAGATCGTTAGCAACGGAGACAATACTTTCTGATCGCTTTTTGCGCGAGCAGCACGGTAAGGCCAAGATGAGGTGGTACGGCCAATATCTGAAATTTAACAGAAACTTCCAAGAGTACACAGACTCATTGGAGGCCTCACTTTCTGGTAAATTTGCCGATGAACAATTATCAGAAAGGCTGTTCGGGGCGTACCTAGAAATATCGCTGCTCAAGTTTATGTTGGATGACGCTGTGCGCCTTCAGGCGGATGGTAAGATTCACTTTCATGGTTCCTCCGAGGTGAACGCTTGCTCCCAACTGGCGTTCCTCTTTTCCGACTTTGATTGGATAAAAATCCCTCAACTATTCGATTTTCATGATGCCCTTCGGTTAGTTGCAAGAATAAGGAAAAAGTTTCTGGAGTTTCGAACTGATCGTGATGTAGAGCCGCTTGTTCAAATTATTGATCGCTTTGAGCCATGCTCAATTTTGTCCTTTATTCGGGAGTTTGTGCTGCCAAGCATCCGAACTGGCGATTTGGCCAATTCAGCGGAAATAAATTTCTACGTACTGTTGGATGATTGCGAGAACCTATCGAACAGCCAGCAGATAGCGCTAAACTCTCTCATAAAACGTACAGAGGGCGAAGTGAAGTGGGTTTTGTGTTTCTTATCGGAGAGATACAATATTGCTGATACAAATCTTAGAAATACAACGCTGACGACAGATGATCGTGAAGTGCTGCCCCTTAATGAGATTGACGAGAAAGAATTTGTTTCTTTCTGTGAGAAGGTGACCAATACGAGAATAGAAAAATTTCTTGAGGTGCTTGAGTCTAGTCATCACTCAGGCGGGCACTCTAACTTCCGCATCGCGCAGAAGTTTCAAAGTGACGTCTCCTACAATTCTCGGATTGCCCGATTGGTCGATCAGAGTACTGCTAGGTCGGTTGTGAACTTTGTGACTGATGTGGAAAGAACTCGTGATAGATTGCTAAATTTTATTTCCAAAAAGAACCATTCTAGGTTCAACCTTGGGAAAGGTTCTCCCTTACCATTTGTTCAGCATGCCGTCATTGAAGCGTTTGGACTGAGGGTGGAGGACTATGCATCTGACAGCGGCCAAGTATCGCTCTATAACACGCTAAGGGGAAAACAGGCGTTCGCATACATCGCAATATGCGCTAAGTATTTTCCTGCCCCTATCTATGGTGGCTCTGAATACGTTGTCGCTGTGAGTGATAGATGTATTCGAGACTATTTAGATGTCATGGGAGCATTCTACGACCATTTTGCCAGTTCTGAGGACGGAGATTTTGCTAGATCGAAAGCGATCTCAGCGGCGTTAAGGTTTTGGAGCGATAGTGCTGTTGACGTTGGTTTGCAGGACCGAATTCTGAAGCGTGCGAGTGTGAAGAAGATTGAGAATCTTAAACTCAGTAAGCAGAGTCGCTCCACGTTAGAGAATTTTGTGTTTGCCTTTGGTGAATTGCAGGCCGCAATTGAAGGTGACTACTTGGAATGGGGGTCCATCCGTCAAAGTAAGCGTGGGCTGTTCGAAGTGGAAGTTGAAGAGGTTGCGAAGCGTTCGGGTATGTCCACTCAGGACGTTTTAAGTGTTTTTCATGAGTTGGAATATGACAGGTATATTAAGATTCACCCTGACCCTGAAGACAAAACACGAAGCGGGGTGAAGTTCTCACTTCATCGACGACTGCGCCCTTACTTCTCGTGTGGTCATTTGAGTGTTTCTGGGGACCCGATCACGATTTCTGCGCATCTTTTGGCGGATATTCTTGTAAACGAAGACGATTTCGATGCCAAGGATTGGGCGGGTAAGGCATATGCTGACATTCGCCCAGCGCCAGATGACAAGCAGATGGAGTTCGAGCTTTGACTGGGCAAGCAATTTCTACTGTAGTGTTTGAGGGCTTCAAATTCGTTGATGAGATCGAGACGCACAGTGACGTCAAAGAGATCTTCGTAGACCTCGCCATCTTTATTGTGGGATGGGAGCAGCGGTCTTTGTCTATGCTGGAGAGCGGGAAGGTCGCGGGCAAGAAGGCGCTTCTGGTCAATTTTGAAGGAGACGAAATTCCAGAGAAAGAGCGTTCAAGATTTGCATCCATAGCAAGTAAAAACTTCAATAAGGTTGATAACATACAGCTCTGCAACGCCCGTAATGTGGATCAGCTTAGGGGAGAATTGGAGAAGCTGGTAAACGACTTGGCTCAGGAAGAAGCTAGGGAAATTGCGGTCGACTATTCCAGCATGCCGCGAGTTATGGTTCAAACTTTGTTCAGGCTTCTTATGTCCGAAGGTGTGAGTCCAAGGGTTCATTGGCTATATAGTGCTGGGTTGTACGACGCCACAGAGGTCGTTGATGCAGATTTTCACCAAGGGGTGAGCGGCGATCTGTTTTCTGTACATGGTGCCTACGGAGCAGGCGCCGTTTCCGGAAAGCGTATCGGAATAGCTGCACTAGGTGGCGACCAAGAACTTGTTGCCACGTTCCTGCGCCATGAAAACTATGACGAAGTTTTCTTTATTGATGCGCCTGCGCAGAGTTCGCCCAAGTTACAAAAAAAGATCGAACTACAAAGACTTTGGCTGCAAGCTGAGCACGGTATTGCCTCAGATAGGTTTCATACATGTGACGAACACAATGTAGTTGATGCGATCAAGATTTTTTCCCAGCTGATCTCCGAGTTTGAACGCTTCCCGAACACTTCATTTGACATTTTCTGTGCTGGTCCAAAGTCTCATTCCATTGCCGCGTCGGCAATAGTATCGAGGCATGAGAACGTGAGACTCTTGGGACGCGTACCTGCCAAGTATGCACGGCTCAAAGTTGCTCCTACTGGGAGCTGCACGATAACTACTGTTTCGGACTATACGAACATTAAGATTGCAGAGGTTTTGTCTCGCGCGAACGGCTCGCCTAAGACTTGTTAGATACTTGTGACATCCTTGTAATACGTGACGCGCGGCCTGAAAAACACTGGTTGTCCAAGTGGGTTAGCTTCTAGCCCAAGGCATTTGTAATCAGTAGGTCCGCGGTTCGAGTCCGTGTGGGGGCACCACTTACTTCATTGGAAATAAATAGAAAACTCCATAGTCGCGCAGTGGGAGGCAAGTGTTTTTCAAACGTTTTTCAAACACAGGCTGGTTTTGCCGCTCATTGATTCTGTTAACGCTTTGGTAACCTCAATTGGTTAACGATTGACGAAAATATTCGTTTAATCGTTTCTGGTCAGGGGCTTGCCAACTGCGACCATGCTACAGACGTTCGAAAATACGCGCC
>JBOEFZ010000039.1:0-35655 GCA_050633165.1 Alphaproteobacteria bacterium
GCGCGGAATTTGGATTATGTGCGGGCGGCGCATGCGTTGGGGGTTTCGAATTTGACGATTATGCGGCGGCATGTGCTGCCCAATGCGATGGTGGCGACGTTGACCTTTATGCCGTTTATTTTGACGGGGTCGATTACGGCGCTGACTTCGCTTGACTTTTTGGGGCTTGGGTTGCCGCCGGGGTCGGCTTCGCTTGGGGAATTATTGGCGCAGGGGAAGAATAATTTGAATGCGCCCTGGCTTGGGATGGCGGCGTTTATGAGTTTGGCGGTGATGTTGACATTGCTCACATTTATTGGTGAGGCGGTGCGGGATGCGTTTGATCCGCGCAAAACTACGCTTTAGTAGAGCTTGTGAAATATTATTACATAACCATTGCATTATTAGCACTAAAATAGCGCAACATACGCTTGCATGACTTACCAGAATCCGTATATACGTTATCTCGAATTTACTACGTAGCACTTTAGATATTTACCCGAAATTTTAACGATTTTGACGTGAGGAATATTTATGTCACCAGTAAATTCTGCGCGCGCTACGGCTGCGCGTGTTCAACGCAATATACCTACATCCCTGACAATTCGCTTTACGAATGCGCGCGATATGAAGGCGGTGGAAAGCCTGTTCCACGGCACGAGCAAAGAGAAGCTAGACCCCAAACGTAAAGTACGAGCTCGTAGCAAGGAAGAGTTGGAAGCGCCGATTTCCGGCGGAAGCGCGATTATCGCGACCGACCAAGACGGGCTTATCCGGTTCTTTGCGATGGCTTCGGATCATTTCAAATATACGCATAATGCGATGGCGGTGACGGAGATTGGCGGGATCATGTCGGATGTTGGTGGATTTAAGTTGACGCAGGTTGCGTCTGCCATGCTTGCACTCAGTGAGACGATGCGATTGCGGGAGGAATATCCATGTTTGAGATCGCACGGACTGCATGCGCTTGTGGCGAATGATAATCCGGCGGCGCAAAAAGTTTTTGGACGCGATTCGCAGTGGGACGGTGTCGCATGTGATCAAAAGCGTGGCACTTTATTTGACACCCAAGGGAAATACAGCCAAGACAATGATCGCGCCGCGCGCATTTGGTATGGGTTTCAGGATGCGGCGCTTCATGCGGCGCGGGAGCGTACGATGAAAACCATTCACGCGGGGGCGCTGACCTCCAAAAGCGGAGAAAGCATTGCGGTGAATTTGGATGCACGGGTTCATACGCTCGTTTAGAGGGCTTGGATAATGTGGTGTGTCGTGGCATGATTTGGGCATGAACATACGCAATTCCATTCACGATCTATCCGAAGAAATTACAGCCTATCGCCGTGCGATGCATGAGAATCCGCAGACGGGGTTTGAGGAGGAGTTTGCCTCTGGCCTTGTGAAAGAGTGTTTGAGCAAGTGGGGCATTCCGTTTGAGGATGGAATTGCGGTGACGGGTATTGTTGCGACGATTGAAGGGGAGAGTAATGAGAGCGGGCGCGTGATTGGCCTACGGGCGGATATGGATGCACTGGATATTTTGGAGGAAGCGAATAAGCCGCATGTTTCCAAGATTAAGGGCAAGATGCATGGGTGCGGGCATGATGGGCATACGGCGATGCTCTTGGGCGCGGCGAAGTATTTGAGCGAAAACCGGAATTTTGATGGGAAGGTGCATTTGATTTTCCAACCTGCCGAGGAAGGCATGGGAGGTGCGCACCGAATGATTGAGGAAGGCTTGTTCGAGCGTTTCCCGATGGATAGCGTTTATGGCCTGCATAATTGGCCGCGCTTGGCGAAGGGGACGATCGGGATGCGCGTTGGGCCGATTATGGCGGCGGCGGAGCGGTTTGATATCGCGATTAAGGGGATTGGTGGGCATGCCGCGATGCCGCATAAATGCATTGATCCGGTTGTGGTGGGATCGGCGATTGTGGCGAATTTGCAGACATTGGTGAGCCGGACGGCTATTCCGACCGAGGCGATTGTGATTTCGGTGACGAATTTTAATGCAGGAACGGGAGCGTTTAATGTTATTCCGGAGACGGCGCAGCTCAGCGGGACTTTGCGCGTGTTTGATGAAGAGCTGCGTCAAGATATGCTGGCGCGGATACCGAAGATGGTGGCGGATACTGCGGCGCTTTATGGAGCGAGCGCGGAATGCACTTTTATGAAAGGCGGCTATGACCCCACGGTGAATAGCGCGGAGGAGACGGCGTTTTGCGCAGGTGTGGCGCGGGATATGATTGGCGCGGAGAATGTCGATACCGATGTCGCGCCGGTCATGGGCGCGGAGGATTTTGGCGCGATGTTGATGCAGGTTCCGGGCTGCTATATCTTTATGGGGCAAGCGGAGGAAGATGAATCCTCGATCCATAATCACATGGTTCACACGCCGCAATATGATTTTAACGACGCGATCATCCCGATGGGGGTTGAGTATTGGGTGCGGGTGGTTGAGGGGGCGCTTGCGAAGAATTGAACCGCAGAGACGCAGCGTTTTTAAACGAGCAGGAACGAAGAATTTCATTGTTGCACGGCGACGCCGTTATATTTTGAACCACTGCGATCACAACGAACACGACGATTTTGTATTTACGTTGATATGAGTGCGGTGTCGTTGTGATCTTTGTGTGCGTTGTGGTTTACAAGAATCCCTGCGGCGCTTGAAATATTCTTCGTAACTTCGTTTCTTCGCGTTTATCGTCACTCTACTTAAAAATAAAAATTTGACAAATACGCCTGTTTCACGACATATGGGTTTCATGAAAAATACGAACGCTAGCAACAGCCGACGACGCCCTCGCTAAATCCATCCGATTAAGCGGGTATTTTTCATGCCTATTTTCCTTTGAAATTCTTATCTTGCTTAATTGGACTCTTGAATGAGATGCCAAAGAATTGCATTGTGTTTAAACACTTAAGAAGACTGATAAAATGACAAAAATACAGATTGATAAAATAGCCTCCGTGACGAAAAATCTGGAGCTGAGCCATCAGGAGAAATTAACCGATACGCTATCTTGCGCGATGGGTGCGGTGTTGGCGGTTGAGGTGCTTGAAGATAAGAGCGTTTATAATGAGCTGGAGCTGCCTTCGGGGCGGATGAGTAAGCTTAAGAAGGGCGATATTTTGGCCGTGGCGCTGGGCAATCGGATGGCGTTGCAGGGGTTTGTGGGGCATTTGCCAAGCTCGCTTAAGGTGGATGATGTTATTCATTTGCTGAATTTTGGTGGTGTTGCGGGGGTTTGCACATCCGCGAATGTGCAGGAGGTGGGTGAGCCGCTTCGGGTGCGGGTGCTTGGCGGCATTGTGCGTAAGGGCAAGCAGGCGAATATCGGCGATGCGGTGAAGTTTAAGCCGCTGGATGTGATGAAGAATGATATTCCCCTTATCATCACGACGGGAACGTCGATGGATAGTGGGAAGACGACCGTGGCGATTGAGGTGACAAAGACCCTCACGCGGATCGGAATGAATTTGGCGGGCACGAAGCTTACGGGCGTTGGCGCGCAGCGGGATTTGTTCAAGATGGCAGATTACGGCATTCGCGATGGTGTGACGTTTGTGGATTGCGGCGTGACTTCGACGGCTAATATGCCGGACGACCAAATGGTTGCGGTGGCGAAGGGGGCGATACAGCATTTATCCAAGGCTAAGCCCGATGCAATTATCGTCGAATTTGGTGATGGGTTGATGGGCAAATATGGCGTAAATGCGATTTTGCAAGATCCTCAGATACAGGCGAATGTGAAGCTGCATATTGGTTGCGCGCGGGATCCTGTTGGCGCGATTGGCTTGGCACGGGAATGTGCGGCGATCGGGCTGCCGATTGATGTGATGAGCGGGCCGGTGACGGATAATCAGGTGGGCCAAGATATCTTGCGCGAGCAGTTGAATGTGCTGACTTATAATGCGTTTAAGCCGAATAATGAGTGGCTGGATTTGGTGATAGCGCGGTGGGCGGTGCAGTATGCAGCTTAACCTTCCCACTTTGCCTTTGCGCGTTGTTGCGAGGCTCCTCAGGTAGGTTAACTACATTTCGTCGCTCGCGCCTAGCGCAAAGGCAAATTGAAAAGATTACGAATTTAAAGACTGAATGAATTATGATTAAAGCATCGATAATTGGAATTACGGGGTATACGGGGCTGGAGTGTTTGCGGCTTTTGCTCGCGCATCCGCATGTTGAGATTGCACAGGTGACGGGGCGTGAGGATGCGGGCAAGGCCATTGGTGATTTATATCCGCATTTGGCGCATATGGATTTGGGGGTTAGCGCGTATGATGCGCAATCGATCATTGATACGAGTGATGTTGTGTTTGTCGCCCTGCCGCATATGGCGGCGCAGGATATTGTGGCGGCGCTACATGGCAAGGTTAAGGTCGTTGATTTGTCGGCGGATTATCGGCTGGATGATGTTGCGATTTATGAGAAATATTACCAGGAACATAAGCACCCTGCCCTTCTGTCCGAGGTGGTTTATGGCGCGCCGGAATTTCATCGGGAGGTGATTAAGGGCGCGGATAGCGTGGCGAATCCCGGGTGTTTTGCTTTGCTCGCGCAGATTATGCTCTATCCGTTTGCGGGTGCGATTGAGCGGGCGGATATTATGGCGATTACGGGGTCTAGTGGCTCTGGCAAATCGGCGAGTGAGGGGACGCATCATCCGGTTCGCTCGCATAATATGAAGAGCTATAACATTAATGCGCATCGGCATATTCCCGAGATTACGCGCACGGCGCAGATTGATGAAACGCAGATGAACTTTGTACCGACTTCGGGGCCGTTTGTGCGGGGAATTTTTGCTACGGCGTTTGTGAAAACGGATGCGGCGCCGAAAGATGTTTATGGTGATGCGCCGTTTGTGCGGGTTACAGATTGCGTTGCGTTGGCGAATATTGTCGGGTCGAATTTTTGTGATGTAAGCTTCACGAAAACCGAAGGTGGCTATATCGTGCAAGGGGCGCTGGATAATTTGGTGAAGGGCGCGGCGGGATGCGCGGTGCAGAATATGAATTTGATGTTTGGGTTGGATGAAGGTGAAGGTTTGATGAATTTGGGGGCAATATACCCTTAAAAAAAATCACCACAAAGACACTAAGAACGCAAAGCGCCACAAAGAAAAAATAATTTAAAAAACTTTGTGAAGCTTAGTGAGCTTTTTGTCTTTGTGGTAAAAAATGGAATAGAATTATGAGCAAGAAAAACAAAATACCGCAATTTTTTATCAATGGATTTTACGAGAGTAAGTTTAAGGATAATCTGTTTGTCATTAAGGCGGGCGGGAAGATTGTCGAGGATGAGGCGGCGCTTGAGAGTTTGTTGTCGAATATTCGGGCGCTTAATCATGTCGGGATTAAGGTTCTGCTGATTTACGGTGGCGGGCGTGCGATTGATGAATTGGCGGCGGCGCGCGGGGTTGAGGTTAAGAAAACCGGCGGCAAGCGGATTACGGATGCGGCGAATATGCAAGTCGTGAAAGAGGTTTTGGGCGGGGATTTATCGCTTCGCGTATCCTCGGCGATGGCGCGGGTTAAGCTGGATGGGTTGTCCTTGAATACGATTCCTGCGGATTGGGCGGATGTTGAATTGCGCCCGAAATGCGAAGGGGATGATTTTACGGGCGGCATTAAGAGTGTGGATGCGCGGAATATTAATCGCGTGATGCGGAGTTATAACTTTATCGCATGTGCGTGCATGGCGATTTGCGACAATGGGGCGATTTGCAACATTAATGCCGATACCATTGCGACACAAATCGCAATCGGGGTGAAGGCGCATAAGTTGATTTTCCTATCGGATGTTGACGGGGTTAATATTGGCGGCGAGACGGCGCATCTTATTACAGATGCGCAGATTGACGGCTATATTGCCGATGGCTCCGTTACCGGCGGGATGCAGGTGAAGCTCGAGAGCTGTAAGGATGCGATGAATGCGGGGGTTAAGCGGATTCACCTTATTAATGGCTTGCGGGAAAATGCGTTGCAATCGGAAATTTTTGAATCGACAGGGCCAGGAACGATGTTAATCCCCGAAAATGCGCGCGAGGCGTATGATAACGAAGTTGCGACGCAGCGGATTATTGAAGGGAAATGATAGATTTGGAGCACCGCAGGCATTAAATTTTAACCACAGATGGACACAGATAAACACAGATTTTCATTTGTAAAAAACATGATCTGTGTTCATCCGTGTTTATCTGTGGTTTTAAAAATGTTACGGCTGCGCCGCGTTAGAAAAAGGACAAAATTATGAGTGATGCGAAACAGATTATTGATGAGACATTGGAGCATTTGGTGAAGACCTATGCATTGCAGCCCGTTGTGATGGATCATGGGGATGGGGTTTATACGTGGGATACGGACGGGAAGAAGTATCTGGACTTTGCGGCGGGGATTGCGGTGGCGAGTTTGGGGCATAACCACCCTGCCCTTGTTAAGACGATTACGGAGCAAGCGCCGCGTTTGATGGCGCTGCAGCCTTCCTACACGACGAGAGAGAAGCACAAAGCGACAAAGTTGCTTTCCGATACCACTGGTTTTGATTTGATCTATTTTTCGAACTCGGGGACGGAGAGTGTCGAGGCGTGTTTGAAATGCGCACGGAAATGGGCGTATGACGAGAAAGGCGAGCAAGCGAACGAGATTATCGCGTTTCGGAACTCGTTTCACGGGCGGACATATGGTTCGGCGTCGGTAACGGAGAAGTTTCATTCGCAGCCGTTCTTTAATCCCTATGTTGGCGGTATTCAGTGGGCGAATTTCAATGATATCGAGAGCGTTCGGGCGGTGGCGGATGCGAGTAAGACGGCGGCGATTATTGTTGAACCCGTGCAGGGGGAAGGCGGTTTGACGCCTGCTGATCCGGCGTTTTTGCAGGGGCTACGGGAGCTTTGTGATGCGCTTAATATCTGCCTTATTTTTGATGAGGTGCAGACGGGGTTCGGGCGGCTTGGGACGTATAATGCCTATGATGCGTTCGGGGTGAAGCCGGATTTGGCGGCTTGGGCGAAGGGTATGGGCGCGGGCTTTCCCGTTGGCGGCATGGGCGGACGAGAGAAATTCGCCAGCGCGATTACGGCCGGAACGCACGGCACGACTTATGGCGGAAATCCGCTTGCTTGCGCGGTTGTTGGGTGCGTGGTTGAGGAAATGCAAAAGCCAGAATTTATGGCGAATATTCGCGCGGTTTCCAAGGTTTTGTTTGATGGGTTGGAGGATATCAAGCGTAAGTCCAATAAAATTGAAGAGATTAAGGGGCTTGGCCTTATGATCGGGGTGAAGACTATTTTCAAGACGCCTGATGTGCTCAAGCATTTGCAGAAAAACGGTATGATGGCGACGTTGGCGGGCGGGGATGTTTTACGCCTGACGCCCCCATTGGTTTTGAATGAGGATGAGGCGCGTGAAGGCTTGGCGATATTAGAAAAGACCTTGCAGGAGATGGAATAAGGAGCTCACCACAAAGTCACAAAGAACACTAAGTTTCACAATTTTTTTGATTAGATTTTCTTGGTGGTACTTTGTGCCCTTTATGACTTTGTGGTAAAAATAGAACGATGACAAATATTAGACATTTTTTAGATTTGGATGAGATTGCGCCGGATGTTTTGAAGGATATCCTGAAAAAAGCGCATGCGCTTAAGAAGCAAAAGATGAACCCGCCGCAATTGTTTGACGGGTTATCGCTTGCGATGGTGTTTGATAAGAAATCGACGCGGACGCGGATGAGTTTCGAGATTGCGATGAAGCAGCTTGGCGGGCATACATTGGTGATGGGGATGGATGAGATCCAGATTTCGGGGGCGGAGAGTGTCGCGGATACCGCCAATGTCGTTAGTCGCTACGTTGATGCGTGTATGATCCGGATGAGCAATCATGACGATCTCAAAGAATTCGCCTCTCATTGCTCTATCCCTGTGATTAATGGCATGACGGATGTTTCGCATCCGTGCCAGATTATGGCAGATATTTTGACGATTGAGGAGAAGCTCGGCAGTGTTGAAGGCAAGACCATCGCGTGGTTTGGGGATTGGAATAATGTGAGTGCTACGTTTGCGCAGGCGGCGCCGATTTTCGGGTTTGAGCTTATGGTGGCGTGCCCGGAGGATTTAAAGCCTGATAACCTTGGCGAGAATGTCTCTTATTGCGGCGATCCGTTAGAGGCGGCGCGCGGGGCGGATGTGATTGTGACGGATACTTGGGTGAGCATGGGGCAAGAGGGTGAGAAATCGGGTGAAGATGCTTTGCAGAAATTCCGCCCCTACTCCGTCACGCCGGAAGTGATGGCGCAGGCGGCGGACACAGCGATCTTTATGCATTGCATGCCGATCCATGAAAATGAAGAGGTTTCACCGGAAGTGCTTGCAACCGATGCCTGCGTCATTTATGACGAAGCCGAAAATAGATTACATGCGCAAAAAGCTATCCTCGCGTGGTGTCTGGAAGAAGCCGGTGTAAGTATTAAGCAGAAGAGTTTTAATTTTGGGAATAAGTAAGGATCAACAATGAGCAATAATAAAGTCGTACCTAAAGTAGTCTTGGCATATTCAGGTGGATTGGATACATCGATCATTTTGAAATGGTTGATTGAGGAAGGGTATGAGGTTATCGCCTATATCGCCGATGTTGGGCAGGTTGAGGATTTTGAAGCGGCGCGTGAGAAAGCCATTAAGGTTGGCGCGAGCAAGGTTGTGATTGATGACCTTAAATCCGAATTTGTGACAGATTACATTTTCCCATCCATCAAAGGGAATGCCGTTTATGAAGGGCGTTATTTGATGGGGACAGCCGTGGCGCGTCCAGTGATTGCCAAGGGGCAAATTCGTGTGGCGCAAGAAGAGAATGCCGCATTTGTATCGCATGGCGCGACAGGTAAGGGGAACGATCAGGTTCGATTCGAGCTTGGCTATTATGCGCTTCAACCGGATATTCAGGTGTTGGCGCCGTGGAAAATGCCGGAATTTTTGGAGGCATTTAAGGGACGGACGGATATGCTGAACTATGCGGATAAGCATGGCATTCCCGTGACGGCAACGAAGAAAAAGCCGTATTCCGAGGATGAAAATTTGCTCCATATCTCGCACGAGGCGGGGATTTTGGAAGATCCGAATGTCGCGGCGGGTGAGGATGTTTACTCCCGTACGACTGCGCCGGAAGATGCACCGAATGAGGCGGATATTATCGAGGTGACGTTTAAAGACGGGATTCCTGTATCGCTTAAAAATACGACAGACGGGACGGTGAAGAGCGATCCGCTTGAGATGTTTCTTTATGCGAATGAATTGGGCGGGAAGCATGGTGTTGGACGCCTTGATATGGTTGAAAACCGCTTTGTCGGGATTAAATCGCGTGGGGTTTATGAGACGCCGGGTGGGACGATTATTCACAATGCGCTGCGGGATTTGGAAGGTTTGACGATGGATCGCGAGGTTATGCGCCTGCGGGATATGTTTAGCGCGAAGTTTGCGGAGCTGATTTATAACGGGTTCTGGTTTAGCCCTGAGATGGAATTTTTGATGGCGGCGATTGATAAATCGCAAGAATTAATTGATGGGACGGTGCAGGTGAAATTATTTAAAGGCGTTGCCTATCCAATTGCACGGACATCGCCAGTTGCGCTTTATGATGAAAAGCGTTCATCCATGGATGAAGAAGGTGATTTCAGGCAGCAGGATAGCGAAGGCTTTATCAAGATTAACGCGATCCGCCTGCAGGCCGATGCGACGATTAAGCGCGAAGCGCGGGATTTGCGCAAAAAAGATAAGGCGGCTTAGTTTTTTGAACCACTACGCGCACGACGAACACAACGAAATTGTTTTTTATGGATAGTTTGCACCCTAACGATCCGGCGAATGGGATTGCAGAAAAAATTTTGAATATTGCGTTCTCTTTACACAGACAATATGGGCCTGGCTTGCTAGAAAGCGCGTATGAACATCTTTTATGTTACGAACTTAAAAAGGCGGGGTTGAAGGCCGAGCGACAAAAAACACTTCCCCTTATTCATGACAATCAAAAAATTGATGCTGGTTACAGATTGGATTTGATTGTTGATGATTTGGTCATCGTGGAATTGAAATGCGTTCAGAAAATACTGCCCGTTCATGAGGCTCAATTATTAACCTATTTGAATTTATCCAAAATTCGTTTAGGTTTGATCTTAAATTTTCACTCTAAACTTTTAAAGGACGGTATCAAACGCTTGGTACTATAAGCGTTGTGATCGTAGTGGTCGTTGTGGTTCAAAACAAAAAAGACAGCAATACAATGTGGGGCGGACGGTTTGAGGATAAGCCGTCGGATATTATGACGCAGATTAATGCGAGTATTGGCGTGGATCGGCGGATGTGGCGGGAGGATATTCGCGGCTCGCGCGCGCATTGCGAGATGTTGGTGAAGCAAGAGATTATTTCCGCAGCCGATGGGAAGGCCATTTTGGATGGCTTAGAGCAGATCGCCGGAGAGATTGAGGCGGGGGAATTTGAATTTACGACCGAGCTTGAGGATATTCATATGAATATCGAGAGCCGTTTGCGGGCGATTATTGGCGATGCGGCGGGGCGGTTGCATACGGCGCGGAGCCGGAATGATCAGGTCGCGACGGATTTCCGGATGTGGGTGCGCGGCGCGTGTGATGCGTTGGTTGAGCAGATTGAGGCGCTGGAGGATACGCTTGGCGGTTTGAGTGCGGCGCATAAGGATGCGGTGATGCCCGGATTTACGCATTTGCAGGCGGCGCAGCCCATAACGCTTGGCCTGCATCTTGATGCGTATGCGCAGATGCTTTCCCGCGATAAGGCGCGGGTGATTGATTGTCAGGCGCGCTTGAATGAGTCGCCGCTTGGCTCTGCGGCACTTGCCGGAACGCCGTTTCCGATTGATCGGGAGATGACGGCGGCGGCGCTTGATTTTGGACGCCCTATGCCTAATACGCTGGATGCGGTGAGTGCGCGGGATTTTGCGTGCGAATTTTTGTTTGTTTGCGCGCAGGCGGGGTTACACCTCTCGCGCCTTGCCGAGGAGATTATCCTTTGGGCGACGCCGCAATTCGGGTTTATTCAGCTTTCGGATCAGTGGAGCACGGGTAGCAGCATTATGCCGCAGAAGAAAAACCCTGATGCGGCGGAGTTGGTGCGGGGGAAAACCGGACGTTTGAACGGGAATTTGGTGCAGTTGATGACGGTGTTGAAAGGCTTGCCGCTGGCCTATAACAAGGATTTGCAAGAGGATAAAGAGAGCGTATTTGATAGCTTTGATACGATCTGCCTTTGCTTGCAGGCGATGGACGGCATGCTATCGTCTGCATCGTGGCATACGGATAATATGCGCAATGCGGCGATTGAGGGGTTTACGACCGCAACCGCGCTGGCGGATTGGTTGGTGATGGCGTTGGATATGCCGTTTCGCGATGCGCATCATGTGACGGGCGCGATTGTGAAGTTGGCCGAAGATCAGGGTGTAAAGCTGCATGAGCTTGCGTTATCGGACATGCAGGCGGTTGAGGCGAAGATTACCGATGATATATTTAAGGTCTTGACGATTTGAGCGATTGCTTCATTGTGTTGTATATTCATTTATTCGAAGGAGATTACAGATGAAAAAATTGTTACTTGGAACTGCGGCTGTGTTCGCACTTGGTTTTACGGCACCGGCTATGGCGCATTGTGGTACGTGTGGTGATGAAGATAATCACGGCACAGAAGCCGTTGATGCGGCGCATGCGGAAGCGAAGCATGTTGAAGACGCGGCGACAGAAGCTGCCGACGAAGCGGTTGAGGCCGTTGAAGGTGCAGCAGAAGCGGTTGAAGGTGCGGCTGATGATGCGGAAGAGCATGTTGAGGAAGCGGCAGAAGAGCACGCGGATGAAAAGCATGACGACGAGCATGGTCACGATGAAGAGCACTAATCGTCTTTAATGCTATAGATTTTGAAAGCCTCGCTCTTGCGGGGCTTTTTTTTGACCACAGAATGCACAGAGACAAAAGAGTGCACAGAGATCGTAAAACTTCCGTGTTTTCTCTACACACTCTGTGGGCTGTGTGGTTTAAATGAAGTATGAGTTTATTATCCGTTCAAAACCTATCCGTTGATTTTAAGACGCAGGGTGGCGTGTTTCGCGCTGTTGATGATATTTCCTTTGATATTGGCAAGGGCGAGAGCGTTGCGCTGGTTGGGGAATCGGGTTCAGGGAAGTCGGTTTCGGCGTTATCGGTGATGCAATTGCTGCCCTACCCCCGCGCGGTTCATACGCCCGAGAGTTCGATCACGTTTGAGGGGGAGGAGCTGATCGGTAAGGGCGATAGCTTTATGCGCACCATTCGCGGCAGCCAGATCGGAATGATTTTTCAAGAACCGCAGAGCGCGCTTAACCCGCTCCATACGATCGAGCGGCAGATTGGCGAGATTTTGCGGCTACATCAAAATATGAGTAAGGCGCAAGCGAAAGAGCGCGTATTGGAATTGATGAATTTGGTGGCGATGCCGCGCCTAAAAGAGCGCCTCAATGCCTATCCGCATGAATTATCAGGCGGGCAGCGGCAGCGGGTTATGATTGCAATGGCGCTCGCGAATAACCCAGAATTGCTCATTGCGGATGAGCCGACGACGGCGTTGGATGTTACGGTACAGGCCGAAATTTTAGAGTTGCTGAATGATTTACAAGACCGCCTTGGCATGGCGATTTTAATGATTACGCATGATTTGAGCATTGTCGAGAAAATGGCGGATCAGGTTTGTGTGATGCAGCACGGGAAGATGGTGGAGCAAGGGGTTACGGCACGGATTTTTGATGCGCCGGAGGATGATTACACCAAAATGCTGCTGAATGCGCAGCCATCGAGCAAAATTCAAAAAGCCAAGGCAGATGCACCCGTTATGATGGAGGGGAGCGGCATTAAAATTCACTTTCCGAAGAAGGCTAATTTCTTTGGCAAGGTGACGGATTGGGTTCGGGCGGTCGATGATATTGATATCGTTGCAAAAAAAGGACAGACGATTGGTGTTGTTGGTGAGAGTGGATCGGGGAAAACGACGCTGGGGATGGGCTTACTTAAATTAACGAAGGCACAAGGGACGATTGTGTTTCAGGGGCGGGATATTAGCGGATTTAACCGTAAAGAGATGCTTCCTTTGCGCGAAGATATGCAGGTGGTGTTTCAAGACCCGTTTGCATCCCTATCGCCGCGCATGTCGGTGGGGCAGATTATTGGCGAGGGGTTGGCGATTCATCGTAAAGATGCCAGCGATGAAGAGCGTGAGGCGCTCGTGATTGAGGCTTTGCGCGATGTGGAGATGGATCCGGAAACGCGGCATCGCTATCCGCATGAATTTTCCGGCGGGCAGCGGCAGCGGATTTCGATTGCGCGGGCGCTGGCGCTGCGCCCGGAATTTATTGTGTTGGATGAGCCGACGAGCGCGCTCGATCTCTCCGTGCAGGCGCAGATTGTGGATTTATTGCTCGGGCTACAAGCCAAGCATGGCATTTCCTATATGTTCATTAGTCACGATTTACGCGTGGTGCGGGCGATGGCGCATGATTTGATTGTTATGCAGCATGGTAAGGTGGTGGAGAGCGGGAAGGCGGCGGATATTTTTGCTGCGCCGAAGGAGGATTATACGCGAGCGTTGTTGGATGCGGCCTTAAACCTTAAGACCGCTTAATTTTGAAACGCGGAGGCGCGGAGACACGGAGAGGTTTTGCTTTTTGACTTTAGCGCCGCAGGCAATTTGCAAAACTCTACGTACACGGGGTGTTGCAAGCTATGAATGCCTTCGGCGGCATAAAAGAAAACTCCGTGTCTCCGCGTTTCAATAAAAAAGGCGGCTCATAAGAACCGCCTTTTTTGTGTTTTGTTATGTGCCCTACTCCGCGTCGAGCAGGCCGATTTTGAAGATGGCGGCGCCTAACAGCGCACCTGCTAATGGGGCTACGATGAAGACCCAGAGTTGGGAGAGGGCTTCGCCGCCGACGAATAATGCTGGCCCTAAACTACGTGCGGGGTTTACCGATGTTCCGGTGATGTTAATCCCGACGATGTGGATGACCGCCAATGTTAAGCCGATAACAATGCCGTTCACATTACCGCCGCCTTTTTTCTGCGTCGTGCCGAGGATGACGATAACGAAGATGGCTGTGGCGATGAATTCAAACGTGAAGGCCGATTGCAGATTATAATCCGCCGCGATTACATTTTGGCCAAGGCCGCCATCCGTGCCGCCGACAATGGTCATCAGGACAAATGCGCCGACAATTGCACCCAAAGATTGTGCAAATATGTAACGGATCGTTTCCTTTAAATCCATTTGTCCGGTGATGAAGGCCGCGAAGGTCACGGCGGGATTAATATGACAGCCAGATACATTTCCAATGGCGTAGGCCATGGCGATGAGCGCGAGCCCAAAGGCCAGCGCAATACCAAGGACACCAACGGATGATCCGGCGATAACAGCCGCCCCACACCCAAATAAAACGAGGGTGAAAGTTCCAATAAATTCAGCAATTTCTTTTTTCATTACTTACTCCTTTTAAAGACTGCTCGTTAATTTTGATAAATGGCCGGAATGACCAAGAATTGCGATAATTCTCTCACAAGCTTCGATTCACAGCTAGACGCAGTGCAGCAATTGGAGTGTGGTCATGATACGACTCGTTGTATTCCCTTATATTTAAATGTTTATAATTTATTTGCAATTTGCCTGTAACATGGTAAAACCCTGCATGCTTTCGTTGTGAAGGCATGTTTAACTTTATCCTTTTAGAAAGAGGTGAGCACTGTGGTCAGTGTTAATGTACGTGATAATAATGTCGAACAAGCTTTGCGCGTTTTGAAAAAGAAAATGCAGCGTGAAGGTGTCTTCCGTGAAATGAAGCTTCGCCGTCATTACGAAAAACCATCCGAGAAAAAAGCACGTGAAGAAGCGGAAAATATCCGTCGTTCACGGAAGATGGATCGTAAAAAACGCGAACGCGACGGTTTCTAGAAACCAAAGTCGATATTAAGTATTTTCAAAGAACCGCCAGTAATTGGCGGTTTTTTTATGTGAGATTTCGCGTATAATCGGTGGATGACACGTGCGCTCTTTCTTTTTATTCTCTTTATTCCCAATTTCGCCTTCGCGGATGCTTGGCAAGAATATGCCTCCGAAACGGGGTTGTTTACGGTTTTAATGCCGCATGAACCGGATGAGGAGCTGGCGCTGCTGCGGCTGGATAATAAACGTATGGTGGCGGGGACGCATATGTCGGCCAATATTGACCAGCGCCCGTTTCGCAATGCGGTTAAATCCTATTCCGTTTCCATGCAGCAATCTTTTGGCCCTCAGATTAAAGATGATGCTATCTCCAAAGACCTGATCACCGCCGCGTTGAACCGCGTGGAACGCGAATATGCGAAGTATGATGCCGTTGTGCGGGATAAAATATCCAATCATTATGGCAGCGATGCCGCAGGGGAAATCTTTTTGTCTTATCGGGATGAAGAGCTTGGGGTGCAAAGTGTTAAAAAGCGCTTTATTCTTACGCCTGACGGCCTGTTCGAGCAGACAGTCAAAGGGCCGGACAACATTATGGACAGCGCGAAAACGCGTGCCTTTTGGGGATCTATTGATATTGAAGAGGGGGTTGTCAATCGCGCCGGTTCGCTCGAAGAAGAATGGCTTTCCAAGACATCACCATTACAGATTTTTACGATTCGTCATCCGGATATTGCCTATCCCTATATACAAAACGAGCCGAAAATCCGACAAGAGGCGCAGCGCGAAGTTATGAGTGTCGAGATTTATGATCCGGTTTTACAGCAATTTGTTTATTACAATGTTTATGGCTATCACCTTGATGATACACTGACCTATGCAAAGGCGAGTGCGGTTTTGGCGGAGCAGCATATTGTACGCCATCGACGCGACCCCAACCGGATCGAGATGAAGCGTGGTGGAAGCGGGCAATATGCCAGCCTTACCGCGTCGTATGACATTACTGGCCCGCAGGGGTATGAATATCTGGAGCGGGCGGATTTGCGGGCGATGTTTTTGGGGAATTACATGGTGGTGCAGGAATTTATGGGATCGGAGCATTTGATGCGATCCCAATTGGTGGAGAGTTTGCGTCCGTTAATTAGCTTTACCCCTGAGCGGGCGTTTGAGGCGATTAAAGCGCAGTAGTGGAGGTTTTTAGCCATTTTTGGTGCGCTTCGTCCAGATGCGGGGTTAGGGTTTCGCGGACTGTTTCGTGATAGGTGTTAAGCCATGCACGTTGCTCGGGGGACAACATGTCTTTCACAATTAGAGCTTGGTCGATGGGGGCGAGGCTGATGGTTTCAAATTTCAGGGTATATTCCCCTACTTCTTGTACTAGCACGAGATTTTCGATGCGGATGCCGAACCCCTCATCCCCTTGGCCTTCCTTGTAATAGCCCGGTTCGTTGGAGAGGAACATGCCTGCTTCTAATGGTGCTTTGCTGCGTGGGGAGATGTTGGCGGCGGGTTCATGGACACTTAAATAGCAGCCGACGCCGTGCCCTGTGCCGTGGGCGAAGTTGAGGCCTTCGTTTTGGAGGGGGGTGCGGGCGAGTTTGTCGATTTCTATGCCTGTTGTGCCGGTCGCAAATTCCGCGCGGGCGAGGTCGATATGCCCCATGAGGACGAGGGTGTTCATGCGGCGCATGTCTTCGGTTGGCGTGCCTAGAGCTATGGTGCGGGTGATGTCGGTGGTGCCGTAGGTATCGCCTTGCGCGTATTGCCCGCCGCTATCGATGAGGAGGAGGTTGCCGTTTTTGATTGTGGCGTTGGTGGCCTCGTCCGCACGGTAATGGATGATTGCGCCGTTTGCGCCGAATCCGGCGATGGTGGGGAAGCTGTTTCCCTTAAAGGCGGGGTCTTCGGCGCGGAAGGCGCGGAGTTTTGCGGCGATTTCGATCTCACCCCTACCCTGCCCGTTTTCTTCGA
This sequence comes from Alphaproteobacteria bacterium, assembly GCA_050633165.1. Taxonomy (GTDB): domain Bacteria; phylum Pseudomonadota; class Alphaproteobacteria; order Micavibrionales; family Micavibrionaceae; genus TMED27. The sequence goes on from JBOEFZ010000039.1 coordinate 16,924, forward strand.
GCCATTTGAGAAATTTTACCAATGCTACGCCGTCTTTGATATGGGTTTTTCGGATGGAGGCTTGCTCGGCTTTGGATTTTAGGGAGCGCGGGTGGGAGCATGGGTCGCTTATCCCGATCACTTCGCCAACATCCTTAAATGCGATGGGGGTTAGGGTTTTGTCGATGGCGATGGGGCTTGGGAGGTTTTCGAGCGCCGTGAACATCTCCGCGATATCGATGATTTCAATGGCATTGTCGATTGTGATATCCGTGGGGATTTTGTCGGGGTCGATGAACCATTTGACCTGCCCCTCATCCGTGATGGCGGCGTAGGAGAGGATGTAGGGGATATAATCGATATCGCCCCCACGCATATTGAGCAGCCAGCAAATGGAATCCGGCATAGTGATGAGGGCGGATTTTGCGCCTGCTGCCCTTAGGGTTGAGGCGATGGATTCCCGCTTTTCTTGCGATGATGCACCCGCGATGCCTTCAGGGAAGGTGAATATTGGAGATTTGGGCTTTTGCGGTTGGTCGTGCCAGATGGTATCGACCAGATTTTCCGTTAGAGGTTTTAGGGATATGCCCTGCCCTTCTAATGCGGTTTCGATGTGCTTGATCTGTGCGATTGTGAAGAGCATGGGATCATAGGCGATGGTGTCGCCCGCGCTTGCGTTTTCCTTGATCCATTCTCCGGTTGGTTTTTCGATGTAATCACCGATGGTGTAATTGGTTTGGGCAGCAGCCTGAATGAGGTAACGGCCATCGGTGAGGAGGAAGGCTTTATCCTTCAATATCAAAGCCATGCCGCCCGACCCTGTGAAATTGCATATATATTTCAGGCGCTCGGCATAGGGGGCGACGAATTCACCTTGGAACTCATCGGCGCGGGGGATGAGGTAGCCTTGGGCGCCTTGACGGGTCATTTCGGCTCTTAATGCTTTCAATCGATCATCAGGCATACTATTTTATAACTACATTGCCTTTCCTGCGAAAGCGGGAATCGTGTTGCCGCATAAAACGATCCCCGCCTTCGCGGGGATGCCAAGGAGAGAATATGCCTTATATCTTACTTGTGATTGGATTGTTGATCGGGGCGTATACGCTTTACCGGTTTTTTATGCGGGCGAATGTGGCGCAGATTAAGGCGCTGTTTTTTGCGATGGTTAGTGTGACGCTTGTTATCGCGTTGTTTTTTATGGCGATTACGGGGCGACTTCCGGCGGCGTTGGCGTTGCTGGGGGCGCTTGTGTCGTTTGCGCTGGGGTATTTGCGGCAGCGGAAGGGTGGTGAGAAGCCTGTGGCGAGTAGTGAGGTTTTAAGCCGCGCGGAAGCGCTTGAGGTTTTGGGCTTGCAGGACGGGGCGAGTGAGGATGAGATCAGGGCTGCGTATAAAAAGCTCATGGCGAAGGTGCATCCGGATGCGGAAGGGTCGGAATGGATGGCGGCGAAGTTGAATGCGGCGCGGGATATTTTGTTGAAGTGAAACGCGAATGAACGCGAATTTCTGCGCCCCATTCGTCATTGCATGGCTTGTCCGTGTAATCCAGTTTCCATCATATAAGTGGATTGCATGGACAAGCCATGCAATGACGGATTTGGGCGAAAGGGTCTTGAACGCCTACGCCATTCATGTAAATCTCCTGCCTTATGAGCACTATAAAACCTATTCGAAAAGCAGTTTTTCCGGTGGCGGGGCTTGGGACGCGGTTTATTCCGGCGACCAAGGCGATGCCGAAGGAAATGTTACCCGTTAATGACCGTCCGTTGATCCAGCATGTTGTGGAGGAAGCCAAAGAGGCGGGGATTGAGGAGTTTATCTTCATCACGGGGCGGCATAAGGAGCTGCTTGAGGAGCATTTTGACGAGCATCCGGAGTTGGAAGCGACGTTGGAGCGGCGCGGTAAGGATAAGATTTTGCAGATGGTGCGGGATTTGGTTATGCCCGCAGGGGCGCTGTTCACTACGCGCCAGCCTAAGCCGCTTGGCCTTGGGCATGCGATTTGGTGTGCGAAGAAATTGGTGGGGGATGAGCCGTTTGCCGTGATTTTGCCGGATGTTTTGGTGAAGGGCGAGACGGGATGTTTGAAGCAAATGGTGGATGTCTATAACGAAACCGGCGGCAATTTAATTGCGGTTGAAGATGTTCCACGGGAAGAGACGAAGAATTACGGGATTGTTGATCCGGGCGCGGAACACAACACCCCTTGGGGCGCAACGATTGCGGTTAAGGGATTGGTGGAAAAGCCCGATCCGGCGGCGGCGCCATCAACCATGTCCGTGATTGGCCGTTATATTTTGCAGCCCGAAGTGTTTGATCATTTAAACGCATTTGAAACCGGTGCGGGCGGTGAGATACAGCTCACCGATGCGTTGGATAAATTGATTGGCGAGCAGGTGTTTAACGCGATGCGGTTTGAGGGGAAAAGCTATGATTCCGGCTCGCGCATCGGGTTTATTACGGCGAATGTGGCGTATGGATCGTCTGATCCGGATATCGGGGATGATGTGCGGGCGATGATTGAAGGGTTTTTAGCACAAGAGAAAGAGACTTTGAGTGCAGCCACAAAGTGATTTAACCACAGCGAGCACAGACGAAATCACAGCGCGTTCAGCTCTTAATGATCCGCAGCATCCTCTCAATCAGATTTCAGAAAAAATCAAACTACCCGATTAATTTCAATAAAAGACTTATAAAAGATGGTATTCATAGATTCGTACTTTAACCTTATAGAGATGGGCGCGCTGTGACTTCGCTGTGAGCGCTGTGGTTCAAAATTATGACAGAACAATTTAGCTATACATTTACCCCAACCATCCTGCGTGAATATGATATTCGGGGGCAGATTGGGAAGGATTTATCGGAGAATGATGCTTATGCGCTCGGCCTTTCGTTCGGGACGTTTGTGCGGCGGAAGAGCGGCCTCGATAGCCCGCGCGTTTGTACGGGGTATGATGGGCGACATAGCTCGCCTGCGCTGTGTGAGGCGTTGATTAAGGGATTGCGCGAGGTTGGTTGCGCGGTTGAGCATGTGGGGCTTGGCCCTACGCCGATGCTGTATTTTGCGACGAAGGATCGGGCGGCGGATGCGGGGATTATGGTGACGGGGTCGCATAATCCGAGTGATTATAACGGGTTTAAGATGATGCTCCTTAAAGAAGGGGTGTTTGGGCAAACGATACAGGATTTGGGCGCGATTGCGGCGGCGGGAGATTTTGAGAGCGGTGCGGGCACGCGGGAAGATTTTGATGTGCGCGACCTTTATGTGGAGCGGCTCCTTAAGGATTTGACGACGGATCGCCCCTTGAACATCGCGTGGGATGCGGGGAATGGCGCGGCGGGAGAGATTTTGCAGCGGCTTGTGATGAAATTGCCAGGGACGCATCATGTGATTTATGGCGATATTGATGGCGATTTCCCCAACCACCATCCTGACCCGACGGTGGATGCGAATCTGGTGGATTTGCAGGCGTTGGTGGCGGCGGAGAAATGCGATCTGGGGATTGCGTTTGATGGGGATGGCGACCGGATTGGGGTTGTGGATGAGCATGGCGATGTTTTGCGTTGCGATATCCTGATGACGCTTTATGCGCGGGAGATTTTGGCGGCGCAGCCGGGGGCGGCGATTATTGGTGATGTCAAATGCTCGCAAGTTATGTTTGATGAGATTAACGCGATGGGCGGGAATGCGGTTTGCTGGAAGACGGGGCATTCCCTCGTTAAGGCGAAGATGGCGGAGTTGGATGCGCCGCTTGCGGGGGAGCTTTCGGGACACATATTCTTTGCGGATAAATATTACGGGTTTGATGATGCGCTTTATTGTGCGATCCGGTTGATTAATTTATTGGCGGATGCGAAGGGCGGTTTGTCTAGCCTGACAAAGGATTTGCCTAAGCTCGTGAATACGCCGGAAGTTCGCTTCGAAGTGGATGAGGATGAGAAGTTCGAGCTTGTCCCGCGTGTGTTTGAGAGTATGAAGGCACGGAGCGGTGATTTTTCGATTGATGATATTGATGGGATTCGGGTGTCGACGGATTATGGCTGGTGGCTGTTGCGCCCATCCAATACGCAGAGTGTTTTGGTGTTTCGAGCCGAGGCCGATACGGATGCGAACCTTAAAATACTGACCGATATGGCGCTTGAGGAGATGGGAAAGCTCGGGTACAATCCGGATATCTAAATTAGGAATCTTTCTATGTCTGACATTAATCTTCGTATTCTTGAATTATTAATTTCCAAAGTCGCACATGACCTTATCTCGCCGATTGGCGCGGTGAATAATGGTGTGGAGTTCATGCAGGAGATGGGCGCGGATGACGCGGGGGATGCGGTTGATTTGATCGCGTTTAGTGCGGGGCAAGCCTCATCGAAATTGCGAGCCTATCGCATGGCGTATGGCGCGGGCGGGGCGGATAATTCGATTAAGCCCGAGGATGTTTATAACGTTATTGACGACATGATCAGCGCGGACGGGAAAATCAGCCAAGATTGGGATAAAGATGCGCCGTTTGGCCTCAACCCCGAGACGTTCGAGCGGCCGGAAGGCTTTGCCAAGGTTTTGATTTCTGCGTTGCTGCAGGCGATGGATTGCTTGCCCAAGGGCGGTGTTTTGAGTGTTGATAGTGTTGATAATGATGTTATGAACCTCTCTGTCACCGCGCGCGGGGAGAATGCAGGCATTCGGGATCGCAGTGGGGAAGCGCTCGCGTTATCCATTTCTCAAGATGATTTAGAGCCGAAATATATCCACCCTTACATTACAGGCTTGGTTGCCAAGCATTATGGCTTTGCGGTTGCGATGCGTGAAGAGGCCGGAGAAAAGGTCGAAATCACGATTAACTTCGCCTCCTAACGCATTCATTCGTAACCACTTTCATCAAAAATATAACTTTTATGCGCCTTTGTCTTTGCACGAATGCGTAAAACGAGTCATACTCTTTTTGGCATTTTATACATACTGCGTTCTTATTTCTGCGTACCTCTAGACATAATATATTAAGCGGCATTTAAGGTTATTGCCTTATCCTATTAGGACTCGCTGCTTTTTTAATACGTGATTCTTAAAGGATTTAAGTATGGATGAACTCGTCGTTGAATTTTTGACCGAAACGAATGAAAGCCTTGAAGAGCTTGACCTGGATCTTGTTAATCTAGAACAACATCCGAATGATGCGGATCTTTTGGGGAAAATTTTCCGGCTTGTCCATACGATTAAGGGGACATGTGGTTTCCTTGCCCTGCCCCGTCTTGAGAAGGTGGCGCATCATGGGGAGAATGTTTTAGGGCGTTTTCGCGATGGTGATTTGGAGGTTTTGCCGGAATATGTGACGTTGATTTTCGAATGTATTGACCGGATTAAATTTATTGTTGCTGAGATTGAAACACAAGGGGCAGAACCGGAGGGCGATGATTCCGAGCTGATTGAAAAGCTGGATGCGGTTTTTGAAGGGCGTGATGCGGCGAGTGGCGGTGCGGATGCTGCGCCGGCTGAAGAAGCGGCGGCAGAGCCGCCGGCCGAATCCGGTAGTAGCTATCCTGGTGGCCCGACAGGTAATATTTCCCAAGCCGAATTGGATGCATTGGAAGCGGCGTTTAATGATACCCCCGGACCAGAGGCACAGACTGCGGTAGCGGAGCCGGCTCCAGAGCCAGCTCCTGCGCCGACACCGGCGGCGAAGACAGAAGCGGCAGCGCCGACGGAGAGTAAAGGACCGAGCCTTGCTGCGCAATCTTTGCGGGTTAATGTTGATGTCCTTGAAAACCTTATGACGATGGTGAGTGAGCTTGTCCTCACGCGCAACCAATTGCTTCAAATTCAACGCGCGCAAGGTGAATCCGAACTTACAGGGCCATTACAGCGCCTAAATCTTGTTGTTTCCGATTTGCAAGAAGGTGTGATGAAGACCCGAATGCAGCCGATTGGCAATGCGTGGGCGAAATTACCGCGGATTATTCGCGATCTTAGCATCGAATTGAAAAAGAAGATTGACCTTGAGATGATCGGTCAGGATACAGAATTAGATCGGCAGGTTTTGGAGCTGATTAAAGATCCGCTCACGCATATGGTGCGTAATTCCGGTGATCACGGGATTGAAGATCCGGCGGCGCGTGCAGCGGCGGGCAAACCGGAGACGGGGAAAATCGTCCTGAAAGCTTTCCATGAAGGTGGGCATATCATTATCCAGATCATTGATGATGGTAAGGGATTACCGCTTGAAAAAATTAAAGAAAAGGCGATTGCAAACGGATTGGCGACCGCCGAAGAATTAGAGGGAATGCCAACGCAACAGATTAATCAATTTATCTTTAAGGCCGGATTTTCGACGGCAGAAAAGGTAACCTCGGTTTCCGGTCGCGGTGTTGGTATGGATGTTGTGCGGACGAACATCGAAAAAATTGGCGGATCGATCGAGCTACATTCCAAAGAGGGGCTCGGCTCTACCTTCACAATCAAAATTCCGCTTACATTGGCGATTGTTTCGGCATTGATTGTCGAGGCGGCGGGCGAGCGTTTTGCGATACCGCAGCTTTCGGTGCGGGAGCTTGTGATGACATCGCGGGATAAAGAGAGCGATATTGAAACGATTAACGGTGCGCCCGTGTTCCGCTTGCGGGATCGGTTGTTGCCGCTTATATCGCTTTCCGATCTTTTAAAAATCGAGAAGAAAAAGAAAATATTGGACGATGATACGCCGATCGTTAGCCTTGAAGAAGGCGAGAAAGCACCGGAGCCGGTCGCAGCAAAGCCCGTGGCGAATGGTGTTAATGAACATTCGCGCAATAGCTATATCGTTGTATCGCAAGTCGGGACATTTGATTTTGGTATTATTGTCGATAAGGTTTTCGATACCGAGGAAATCGTGGTGAAGCCGGTTGCGAATATCTTGCGGGATATTGATTTGTTCTCCGGTAATACTATCCTTGGGGATGGTAGCGTGATTATGATCCTCGACCCCAATGGCATTGCCAAGCAGGCGGGTGAAATGGATGGGGCAGCGAAAGATGAAGCAGCACTTGATGAGGCGCTTGTCAATTCGCAGCAAAAAACTTCCCTCCTATTGTTCCGCGCGGGGGATGCAACGCCCAAGGCTGTTCCGTTATCACTTGTTGCGCGGCTTGAGAATGTCGATCTTGCAAAAGTCGAGCATTCGGGCGGGAAGATGATGGTGCAATATCGTGATCAGCTTATGCCGCTAACGCCATTTAACCACAGCGTTCAGGTTGGTACGGAAGGTGAGAAACCGGTTCTTGTTTTTGCCGACAAGGCACAATCGATGGGGCTTGTCGTTGATGAAATTATCGATATCAAGGAAGAGCATATCGATGTGCAGGTTGCCGCATCGCAGACCGGATTGATGGGCAGTGCGATTATTGATGGCAAGGCAACGGATGTTGTGGATGTTGCGCATTATCTGTATTCGATGAACCCCGAATGGTTTAAGGACCACACAGACGAGCCTTATATGAAGGGGCAAGTGACGCGTGCAGGTGCGAATGGCACAGCCACAGAAACAGCAACGCGATCCGGCAAGCAGCGTGTTCTTTTGGTCGATGATAGTGCGTTTTTCCGCAATATGTTAACACCAATGTTGAGCGCGTCGGGGTATGATGTTACCTCGCTTGAGAGCCCTGCGGAGGCGCTGACTATGTGCGATAAGGGGGCGCGGTTTGATATTATCGTTAGTGATATTGAAATGCCGGATATGGACGGGTTGGAATTTGCCGAGAAGGTGCAGAGCACGAGCTGGCAGAGTACGCCGATGGTTGCCCTGACGTCGCATGCCACGCCGGAGGATATTAACCGCGGGTTAGAGGTCGGATTTACCAAATATATTGCGAAGTTTGATCGTGACACGCTTTTGAATACCCTGTCCCAAACATTATCCGAAAGCCGCCTGCAGTCACAAGAGGCGGCGGAATAGAGCGGCGTAAATACGAAAAGAGATTATACTATGGAAGCAGCTATGCATGACAATACAGAGATATCCGCTAATTCTTTGACCGGAAGTGCGACGTCGAAGGATTTTTTAACGATCCTGATCGCGGGGCAGCGTTTCGGGATTCCGATTTTGCAGGTACAGGATGTTTTGGGAGAGCAGAAAATCACTCATATCCCCCTCGCCCCGCCGGAAGTTGCGGGCGCGCTTAACCTGCGCGGGCGGATTGTCACGGCGGTGAATGTTCGTAAACGTCTCGGCCTAGATGACGATAAAGAGGCACGCTCGGATATGAGTGTTGTGGTTGAGCATGAGAATGAGCTTTATAGCCTGATCATTGATGAAATTGGTGATGTGATGTCGTTGAAAGACGAGCATTACGAGAAAACGCCCGGAACACTTGACCCACAATGGCGGGATGTTGCCTCGGGGGTTTATCGTTTGGAAGGCGAGCTTTTGATTGTTTTGGATGTACCGAAATTTATTGATACAATCCAAAGTTAAATTAAGGTTTGTTAAAGGGTTTTTGTTTAGGATTAATGCAGATTAAATGTGGGGAGTTTTTATATGAAATGTCTTGTTGTCGATGATAGTCGCGTGGTTCGTAAAGTTGCGCGGCGCATTGTTGAAGATTTAGGGTTCGAATGTGACGAGGCCGAAGATGGGCAAGTTGCATGCGAAAAGTGTGGTGAAGCCATGCCTGATGCAATTTTGCTTGATTGGAATATGCCAGTCATGACGGGAATTGAATTTTTGAAGGCGTTGCGCGCTATGCCAAATGGGGATTACCCGAAAGTCGTATTTTGCACGACCGAAAATGATATGAGCAAGATTCAAGAAGCCATTGGTGCAGGTGCGAATGAATATATTATGAAGCCATTTGATAGCGATATTATCGAAACAAAATTTGTTCAAATCGGCATTATGAACGCGGATGGTTAGGGCTAGGTCTTACATTCCAATTTTCTTTTAAGTAAACACGCTAAAGTAAGAATCCATGAACACTCTTCAAAACTCCACCTCTGCCTCCGGCACGCCTTCTTCCGATACTGACATTACGGTTATGCTGGTTGATGATTCTGCGGTTATACGCGGGGCGCTTAGCCGTGTTTTTGAGGATATTGACGGTATTACGGTTGCGAAATCGGTTCCCGATGGGGAGCTTGCGATTAAAGTTGCGACCTCCGCCCAGCCGGATATTGTTATTTTAGATATCGAAATGCCGGTTATGGACGGCTTGACGGCGCTGCCAAAAATTTTACAGGCCAGCCCGAAGACCAAAGTGATCATGTTCTCCAGCCTGACCGAAAAAGGGGCGAGCGTTACACTTCAGGCTCTGCGTTTGGGGGCGGTGGAATGCCTTGTTAAACCATCATCCGCGACAGATGTTGGCAAAGGATCAGAATTTCAACGCAATCTTGTCGGGCTTATCCAAAACCTTGTTCCGCATAAGCGGAAAGATACTGCGGCTAGGGCAACAACGGCTGCGCCCTTCCCGGCCCCAGTGACGAAGGGCGCTGAGATACAGCTCAGGCCGGAGACATTGATTTATAAAGGCAAGCCGGGGATTGTTGCGATTGGTAGCTCTACAGGCGGGCCGCAGGCGTTGTTTAATGTTCTTAAGCATTGTAAGGGGTTTGATGTTCCGATCATTATTACCCAACATATGCCGCCGAAATTTACAAAAATTTTGGCTGAGCATATCCAGCAGCATACAGGCATTGAAGCCCATGAGGGAGCCGAAGGCATGGTTGTTGAGGCGGGAAAAGCCTATGTCGCGCCGGGTGGGTTTCATATGCTGTTTAAAAATGAAGGCGGGCGCGTTACCATTACCCTTGATGACGGGCCGCAGGTGAATTTTTGCAAACCGGCCGTTGATCCGATGTTTGAAAGCGCGATTAACCATTACGGGCAAAAAGTTTTTGGCGTTATTTTGACCGGCATGGGGAATGACGGGATTGGCGGCGGCACGCGCCTTGCGAAAGAAAATGGGCGCTTGATCGCGCAGGATGAGGAGACTAGCGTTGTTTGGGGCATGCCCGGTGCGGTTGCCAATGCGGGTGTTTGTAACCAGATTTTACCGATTGATGATATCGGGCCGACCATTCGTAAAGTTGTGATGGGCGTTTAGGAAAGAAAAAAGCATGAAACCAGCGGATTTTGAATTTTACAGCAAGCTTTTGAAAGAAAAGTCAGGCCTTGTCTTAACGCCGGATAAGACTTACTTGCTTGAATCGCGCCTCTCGCCTGTGGCGAAGCAATGGGAGTTTGGCTCGCTTGATGAAATGACCGTGAAGATGCAGGGCATTTCTGTTGATCCCAAGATGATGAATGATGTTATCGAGGCGATGACGACAAATGAAACGTCATTTTTCCGTGATACGCGTCCATTCGATGTTTTCCGTGATCATCTATTGAAATATATGCGCGAAAATCGCCCGAATAAGCGCCTTCGCATTTGGTGTGCGGCAGCGTCTAGTGGTCAAGAGCCCTATACCATTGCGATGATTTTGAAGGAATTAGAGGCACAGAACCCCGGATGGACCTATCAAATCACGGCGACGGATATTTCGCATGATATTTTGGATTTAGCGCGCGAAGGGCTTTATTCCCAGTTTGAAGTACAGCGCGGTTTACCGATCCAGCTGTTGATGAAATATTTCACCCAGCAAGACGGGCAGAAATGGCAGATTAGTGATGATTTGAAGCGTATGATTAAATACGACCATTTCAACTTGCTCACCCCGATGACGGCGCTTGGTAAATTTGACATTGTATTTTGCCGTAACGTTTTGATTTACTTTGACGAAGCGACGAAAGCGGATGTGTTGCAGCGCATGGCGGCGCAGATGGAGCCGGACGGGCTGCTTATGCTTGGCGGTGCGGAGACTGTACTTGGGATTACGGATGCGTTTAAGCCGGTTAAGGATTTACGCGGGGTTTATGCCAAGCCGGATAGTGTGCATTTCCAAAAAAGTGAAGATGCGGCTTAAGCGGCTCTTGCATCGCTGCGGTTAAAGGCCTAAAACTCCTCCCATGACTGATAATACAATTCGTGACCCGCGTGCGGTCAAAATCAAGCGCGCTCTTATATCCCTTTCCAACAAAGATGGCGCGGAGGAATTTGCGCGAAAGCTTGCCTCGCATGGTGTTGAAATTCTGTCCACTGGCGGAACGGCGAAGTTACTGAAGGAAGCGGGGCTGGACGTGACGGATGTGTCCGATCATACGGGCTTTCCGGAGATTATGGACGGGCGGGTGAAGACTTTGCATCCGACGATTCATGGCGGCCTTCTCGCGCGGCGGGATAATGAAGCGCATGTCGCGGCGGCGGAAGCGAACGGGATTTCGGATATTGATATGCTGGTTGTCAATCTCTATCCGTTTGTGGAGACGGTGCGCGGGGATAATGCGACATATGAGAATTGTATCGAGAATATCGATATTGGCGGGCCGGCGATGATTCGTGCGGCGGCGAAGAACCATGAATTTGTGAGCGTTGTGACAGACCCGCGTGACTATGACAAGGTTTTGGCAGAGATGGACGCGCAGGATGGCGCGGTGAGCTTTAAGCTGCGTAAGCGGTTGGCGGCGACGGCGTATGCGTTGACGGCGACGTATGATTCGAATATCGCGAGCTGGTTTGTGGATCAGATGGATGACGGGTTTGGCTTTCCACGGCGGATTTCGTTTTCGGGGAATCTTAAGCAGTCTTTGCGTTATGGCGAGAACCCGCATCAAGGGGCGGCGCTTTATACGGTTGATGATTCCCATCGCCCCGGCGCGGCGCGCGCGACGCAGGTGCAGGGGAAGGAGCTTTCTTATAACAATTTGAACGACACCGATGCGGCATTTGAATTGGTGGCGGAGTTTGAAGCCCCTACGGTGGCGATTATCAAGCATGCTAATCCGTGTGGTGTGGCAAGCGGGAAGACACCTCTGGATGCCTATCGTCAGGCGTTTGCGTGTGATCCGGTATCGGCGTTTGGCGGGATTATTGCGTTGAACCGTACGTTGGATAAGGAAACCGCGCAGGAAATCATCAAGCGCTTTTGCGAGGTGATTATTGCGCCGGATATTGCGGCGGATGCTTTGGAGGTTTTGGCGAGCAAGAAGAATGTTCGCGTGCTCACGACGGGTGAAATGCCGTGTCAGGCAACGACGCGCCGTATGGTAAAGCGGATTGCGGGCGGATTATTGGTGCAGGATAGCGATAATGGCCTGCTGACGCGCGATGACCTTAAGGTTGTGAGTGATCGTGAGCCGACGGATGAAGAGGTGCGTGACATGCTCTTCGCCTTCCGTGTTGGAAAGCATGTGAAATCCAATGCGATTATCTATGCCAAGAACGGCGCAACGGTTGGCATTGGCGCGGGACAGATGAGCCGCGTGGACAGTGCGCGTATTGCCGCGTGGAAGGCCATTGAGGCCGCCAAGGAGATGGGCTTTGACGAGCCGCTCACGAAGGGCAGCGTTGTGGCCTCTGATGCGTTCTTCCCCTTTGCCGATGGTTTGATTAGTGCCGCCGAAGCCGGCGTAACGGCCGTTATCCAACCCGGTGGCTCAATCCGTGATGATGAGGTCATCGAGGCCGCGAATGAGCGCGGTTTGGCGATGGTGTTTACCGGTATGCGGCATTTCAGGCATTAATTACGCGCTTCGCGCTAGTTATACGTCCTTCGGACGCCTCGCAGTCGCTCGGTACAATTTTTAAAACGTAGTTTTAAAAATCACTATTCAACCTACATCGCAGTGCACACTTACGTCATTCCGGAGGCTGAGTGGTAGCGAAGCTTAAACATCCGGAATCCATAAAAGCGCAGGCTTTGCCTGCAGCATCACCAGATCCCCGCCGTGTAAGTTCGCTTTGCGAACCGCGGGGATGATGGTTTTGGGGAACTCTTAACCAATTCTTAACCCCTCTTCTATATCATGTGAATTGACATAGAAGCGTTTCTTGGAATGCGGCTATGCATTATGGAATTTACAACGCGTTATGCGGTATAATAAAAATATAAGAATAACAACGCGATAAACGCGGATTTTGTAACGGTAATAAAAGGAGTTTTCCCGATATGGGAATGTCAGGCAATCTAGCAAAATATGGAGGAGGTTTAGGCTTCTTGTATAACGCCTTTGCCGCGGGTAATGGCGAAGGTGGCCTTTCTATTGATTCCCTTCAAAAATGGGCAAAACGCTTGGGATGGGATGCAAAATGGCTTGAGAGCGGCTTTTTTCAAAATATAATCAAAGGACGAGAAGGCCCCCTATCTCTTTTGGCAGGCTCACTCGCTATACTCCCTGGCAAAGCCAAAAACTGGGGGGTTTTGGCCGCTGTAATATGGATGGGAGGACTATTATACCAAGAATACCAACGCGATGGCCTGAAGAATGAATGGGATTCAGTTACAAGCGCCATCTCCAACCCAAAAGCGGCATTAGGGCTTGATGGTGAAAAACAAGATCCCGCCGAAATTGCGAAGGAGATTTCGGCGCTTGATGATGCTTTGGCGACATATAAAGCGAAGAAAGCGGCGGGCGCGTTTGGGGCGGCGGGTGATGATATTACGCAAGGCGGGCAAGGGGATGATTTGCTTTTGAATGAAGTAGCCGCTGCGCCTGCTATATTTAATACAACAGCACATAACGCGCAGAGCGTTATAAATAATGCCATCGCGGTTACGGATACAGAGACGCTTCTCAAGAGAGCCGCAGTAGCAGCCAAAGATATGACCACAGATCCACGCGCCGTTGCGCAAATTGATGGTCAGGATGTTGCCTTCAACGAAGACGGTGCATATGTCGCGGAACGCGCAGATGATCTTGGATTAGCCCCAGAAGAGTTGGTTTTGGAAAACGAATAAAGGAATTAATTACGACAAATTAATAAATTATTAACTAATTTACTTTACTAAGAGGATAACAAGCCGCAAACGCCCGATAGAGGCCAACATTAAAAACAAGCGGCAAACATAGCAATTTGTAAAAGAGGTGAAGGCAACATGCCTGACAATGTAACGACAACAGATAAAGTACTAGCCCCAGCAGAGATGCTGTTGCAGCTTGTGCAGGATGCTCGTTCCGGATTTAATGCACCGACTACACAAAGTGCACAGGCCTTTGACATTTTACTGACTCTTTCAGGGGAAGCGCCGGATACCCTTCTTGAAATTTTAAAATCAGATGATGCTGCAAATAAATTTGCCACCGACGAACAAATGCTTGCCGCTTTGGAGGCTGCTTTCCAAGGGCCGCCCGCAGAAACTGAGGTGCCTGTAAGACCTCCATCCGTTGAAATTACCAGTGACTTACTCAAGGAGTTTTTACAGTTCAAGCTTCCAGAAGGCCAGCCAGAGCTTCAAGCGCGCCTTGATAAGGCATTGGCAGCCCTTACATCCCGTGATTTTGATCGTCCAAACGAAGCACAAGATGCGATCATGGATATTGTGTCTGAATTGGAAGATTTGGATCTTGAGCAAGAGGCTTACGCATTAGAGCTTTTTGCGGACTCTCTTCCTTATTTCAGCACGATCGATTTTCATATTGATAAAGGCGATTGGGAGGGTGTTTCGCGCGTGGTGAGTGACATCAAAGCCAATTTCAACCATCTAAAAATAGCCGAAGACGGTACTTTTCTAACCTTTGAAGGCGATTTTGATGCGCTTGATGCCGATAAGCAAGTGGAGATTATGCACGATGCCGCATTCGCGCAAATCGCGACGGTTTTAGAGACTGGCATTGAAGCAAAAGCTGAGCGACAGACATTTGATGAAGAATATGATGGTGCAGATTTGGAACAAATGAGAGTTTGGACACATGCACGTGATCAAAAGCTTTCCAATTACGACCCTTCCATTTTCGCTGGCGAGCTTACCGATGATATGCTTGCCAAGCATGAAAGCTTCTTGACGGCTGCAAAAATTCTTTATGACATGAAAGCGGGCAAAGAAGGCGCATGGGATGCCCATATCGCGAGTAAGCAAGCACGTTACGAGAATGCCCACGACAGGGTCAAAGCGCGTCACGGCCTTAAGCCCGTAACACCAGAATCCGCGAATGAAGAGCTGACGAAATGGGCGCTGCAATATACCTCTGATCTTAGTATGCAGGCGGCGGAAGGGCTGAGCACAGTCTGGAACATTGATGATTGGAGTAAGGAACAACAAACGGCCATGCTTTACGCCTTGCGTGCATATGAGCATAAGAATATGTCATGGGCGGGCGTCGGACGGGCTGCTTCCTCTATGGCTACGGACGAAGCGACTTGGGCCATGGCCGGCGGAGGCTTTCTCGCAGGGTGGGTTACCGGTGGTACGGGATGGCTTGCCGGAGCCGGTGGTGTTCTAACACGTGTCGGCGCGCAAGCGACCTCAAAACTCGGCGCGACAGCGTTGGTTCGCGGGCTTACAAATTCCGTTATGGGTAAGGTTTTGACCCATGGTGTTACGCGCGGTGTTATGAGCGCGGGTACTATGGGTGCTACTGAAGGCTTAACGACAGACTATCTGATCAACTATAACTTTGAAAAAACTGCCAGTGAGGCCATTAACGTTGACCTGCAATATACAAGCGGTCGCGGTATTATGGCCGCTGGTGGTGGTTTTGCCTTTGGAGGCGTATTTGGCGGACTTGGTGCTTTGGCACGTGGGAAGTATGATGCGAACAACCTTCCTCCCTTAGATGGAGAAACAGGCGCAGCCCCCCTCCCCCTCGGCCCGACGATTAAGGCGGCGGCGCGGATGGAGACGGAATTGAAGGGGAGCGTTAGCGCTGCAGCCTTTGCACCCGCACCCGTGCCAACGACGGCGAAGCTTGAATTACCGAACGCTTTAACCGCGCCGAAGGTTGCGGAGGTTGATATAGATCCGGCAACGATCGTCGACCCCGAAATCACCCCAACCGAGCGCGTTGCGCCGGAAGGACCGGAAGCGCCAGTGGTAAAGGCCGAGCCGGAAGTGCGGGCGGGGGAGTACACACAAGCCGTTGGTTTTCAGGCACCAAGCGCAACAGCCGACCTCACAAAAATGCAAGCCAGTACTATGCGTACCGCTTCAGATGGAGCGGATGCGGACTTGATGACAGGAGCTGGGCGTGCAGATGTTAATAGCCCAGCACCCGAAGCTATCGATGGGCACATTCTTGATATTAAAGAGATTATTAAATCAGGACGGACTGGCATTGGTCGCTCTGGCCTTGATAGCGATCAATGGCTTGCATTAACGGATCTTGTTGAAGCCCTGAATGCGCAAAGCGCCTCTTTGTCTCGCCCCCAGAAAAAGCAAGTTAGGGATCTTATTGGAGACATAGAACAATTAAAATCCGGCACTAAAACTGATGTTAACGATCCAGATATGCTGGATGCTTTCGTGGCCTTGCGCGATGCCACAAACGAATTAAATGAAGCCCTATCTAAACCTGCTAACCCGAAAAAACCAAAAGCAGCGCCACGCCGAGAGAAAACCGAGCCGGAGGCGGAGGGGGAGGGGGAGACAGAGGCGGAAATCGAGAACTATGCAAGAGATCGCGCCGAGGCGGAAGAAATCGAAGACTTCGCGAGAGCGCGCAGAGAAGCCACGGCCGAAAATGCGGCGTTTGATGCGGCACGCATAAACCCCGCTATGCGTGGCTACCCTGAATTTGATACTTCATCTTATCTCACCTTCAGAGATGATATCGTTGCTTATAGAGAGGAACAGTTACGTCTTGTGAACCAGCCACCAGAAGGTGGGTGGCGAGAGTTTACAACTTTAGATCGCTTTAAAATTCGTCCAAGACAGATAGAAAATGCGCGATCACCCAATGATTTCTTGCATCACATGAAGGCCGCTTGGGGAAAAATGCATGATGAATTAAAAGCGGCTGAAGGTTTATCAGATGAGGCTTTTAAAATTGTTCGTGCTAGAGCGACACAAGATTTTGTTAATACACTTGATCAACTTCGCACCTCTTTAAGCGTTATTAAACCTCGCGAAAATGCAGATTCTATAAGGTATGTTGCAGACTTCGCATTGGCACCTGATGAGATGCAAAAACTTGCAATATTTAAAGATTTAGAACGCATGCGAGATCTTGCCGAAAATAAGATGAGCGATAGTAATTTAGGCAGCTACGACGATTTTCGAACCTTTATACAGAATTCAGTGAATAGATTAAAAGAGCCTACGGGAACAGGGGCATCCGCATCTTCCGCCTTGCAGATTGAAGATAAGCTTCATGATGCAAAATTTAATGTCTCCGAGAATGCTTGGAACAACGGTCAATTACGACGTGATATTCTGCAAGGGACTTATGCCTTTACTGGCTATGAAATGCGGGCGAGCAATATGATTAATAGCGGGAACAAAGAAAATATTATTAATGAAGACTTCATGAAAGGTATTTCAACTGCAGACCCTGCCTCTAGTGACCGCTATAAAAATACTATGATTGGTCGCTTTCAAAAATATGTTGATAACGGCCTTGAAGCAGCAATGTTTGAAGCTCATGAAGAATTTATGATGAAAATGGGTACAGAGCCCCCTGTCTCTTGGATATCACATACAGATTTATACGCAGGACAGCTTGACGAGCTTCTTTATGATTTCTACATGACTAACCCTACTAGCATTGATGCGATCAATATGATCGTTAGGTATCAACACGAGGGCAAAGCATATATGCCGAACCCATCTGGTGCGCTGGACAATCCTATACTTGAGAATTTAAAGTTTAATATTCATGAAGATGGCTTAAACATGGGCAGACGTTCAGTGCGTGCAAGAGCTGCAGAAAAAATCAGGTGGTTCATTGCCTATTCACAGTTTCGCATGACAGGTAACGCTGATAACTGGAAACCTTATCTCAACAAACTTTATACACTCCCCGCCCGCGCGCCCCTTGCTTTAATCAAGCATATTACGGGCCCTGAAATTGATTGGGCTGCTACACGCGCAGCCCGCAAAAGCGATTCAAAAGCTGCGGCAGTCCTTAAGGACCATAAGTATTTTTCAGAAGGTGATAGCAAAAGTAAAATCTGGGGGTGGAAACCTGCATACATAGCAAGAAGAATTGGTGTAAGCCTTGGTAGACTTCCAATGCTTCATTCACCCGCTATTCTTGCAAGGCATTTACCCATCGAGCTTTTAGGGCACAATGCTGCCATTGCGCTTACAAGCAAAGGGGGGACTTTTGCCTTAACTTATGGAGCACCTGCCATAATAGGTACAGGCCTAGCCATGGAAACATTTGGTAATGAAACATGGCAAGAAATCGGAGCAGATTTAAAAGGCGCAGGCCAAACACTTTATACACCGCAATATTTGATCTCCCAGCATCTTAATCCTATCGACTGGGGCGTTGGCGTTCCTGCCAGAATTGCCCAGGGTGGCGCTTGGCTGACAGGTTTTGACGGTTTTTCTAACTTCGCAGGTATTGTAGCAAGCGATGTTGCTGGCCTATCTAAAGTTCCTGGTCAAATTGTTTATGGCAGCTATGGCAAGCCTTCAAGAGCAGAAAGGCGGGCGGAGGCCGCAAAGAAAGCGGCGGCGGCGGTGTTGAAGGATCGTCGGGTGGCTTCGCTTCGGGGGTTTGCGGTGCAGTTTTTGGATGGGGTGGATGCGGACAAGGCTCAAACTATGGATGCGGCGGCGCTTACGGACGCGTTGGATAAGAAGAGTCCGGAACTTGCTAAACTTGCGCTTGCGATGGCGGGGGAGAAGGATGGGGATGACTTTAAATATGAAGAATCTGAGCTTAGCTCTGCCGCCTTGAATGATGAGCGTGTTAAGCGGGTTGAGGCGGCCGCTGAAGAATTGAATAATAATAATAATAATAA
>JBOEFZ010000039.1:35668-46463 GCA_050633165.1 Alphaproteobacteria bacterium
AATAATAATAACAATAACAATAGCTACTCCGCTGCTGACATCATTGACCGTACGGGTAACTGGAAGACGATGGCGTTTGATGGGTTTCATCGTTTTACGGATATTGATGGGGATAATCGTTCGGAGATTGCGGGGACGTTGGTTGCGACTGAGCAGTTTTTGGATATGGGCGCGAGCTTTACCAAGGCGGCGTTTTCCGGTGCGTATGGTGAGCGGGGGCAAAAATATGGGGCGTATGGCGTTGGCTTGATTGCGATGCTGGTCGGGACGCCATTGTTGAAGAAGTTTTTGGGCGTTGGGAATATTCCGCTTATTGGCCTTGTGATTGGGGCGGCGTTATTCTTTGGCTCCTCCAACATGGCTTATGCTGCGGCGACGGGTGTTGCGCAAGGTGATGATGGCGATGATGAAACAGGTGGTACTGGCGGCTTTATTGCAGCAGCACAGGCGAATGGCGGCACCAGCATTATCAATCATACAGGTGATAAAATCAAACAAATTCAACAAGTTGACTTTGAAGAAAACATTGACAACGACCCAGAAGATGAGGTTGCCCGCGTTATTGATGCAGACGCAAACGGTATGGCGGTGCTTCAAGTTAATAATGTTGTTTCAGGTGGGAGCTTTATTTCACCAAGGCTTATTGACCTTCGTAGAATACAAGCAGGGGCTCAATTCACCCCCCAAATAGGTGGCGGTCTTTTAATCGACAATCCAGGTGTGGATGATGATATTCTCATTGATGTAATTGATAATAATAACGGTCAAAAACAAATGACGATTAAGTTTGGTAATGAAGCGGCTATCCCAATGGACTTCATCGCGGAAGCGGATGTTGCGGCAGAATTAGTGAGGCTAGAAGCGAATTAAGAATGGAAAACAGTGGCTTATATTGATGCTTCCCCATAGAGTTTACAAATGCTATCCTATAAACGTGGAAATTAGGTTTTCCACGTTTCTTTTTATGTTCATCCGAACGCCGCTCTATACGCGGGTTATACAATGAGTGAAGACGAAGACACATCGACGGGCGCGGCAAAGCCCAGCATAAAAAGCGCGTTCCAACCCGGGAAGGCGGCGGGGAAGCCTGCGTTATTCACTTCGGATGAGATGGATATTTATTGCAATAAGGTGACGCTCGAGACTTATATCTTTCATGGAAAAGATGTGGATTATGATCCGATTGCTTATTTGGAATACGACAAGGCGGAAAAGCGCGTGGATATTGTGATGAAGGATAATACGCGGATGGATTTAGGGGTGAAGATTCAGTGGCTTGTGCGTCCCTATTTCACCAAGGCGAAAGAGGTTTCGATTGTGCAGACGAAGGGTCGGGAGCCGATTGATGGCACGGTTGTGCCGTTGATTCATAAGGGCGATGCGCCGCCTAAGAATATATAAACATATGCGTCATCCTGAAGGGCTTTAGCCCTGAAGGATCTCATGCAATTCGGGAGATCCCTCACATGCGTTCGGGATGACGCTCTTTAGGGGTGACGGGCATTATCGGAAAATGCTATAAAAATTCTTATGAGTGATTTGACCGACCTAGATAGAGAGAAAATGCCCGTTCAGGATTTGAGCGGCTTTGTTCTTGGGGTGGATGAAAATAATCCGCTGGATATCGAGGTGGCGGTGAATGAGGTCGGGAAAGTTGTTTTGTTTCATAACCGCCAATTCAAGAGCGAGATTTCGTGGTTCGAGTTTGATTTGGCGACGTTAAAGCTGACATTCGTTTTGGATGACGGGCAAATTCGCGATGCGGGGTTTTATGCGACGCAGGGGATGGCTAAATATATGCAGAATAGCCATCAGATTCTTATGGTACTCATTGATGCGGATAGCGGTGAGGCGACGGAAGGGCATTATATTCCGCTGATTATTCATCGCAGTTAAAAGCACCCGCCCCTCTTCATCATCGCATGTTTCACCCATGCAATCTTAGCAAGATTCTAATGGCACCATGGATTACACGGACAAGCCGTGTAATGACGGTTTTTATGAGGATATACGCACTTTTCGGAGCAAAATTAAGGTTTTGTTAAGCTTTCACATTCATACTTAATACTAAGAAAAACAAAGAATTACTTAAGATTCTGTTTTTATAGAGCGTGTTAATTTTTAAGGAGTGTGTATGTCCCATATGGTTAATGATTTTGCAGCGGCAGGCTCGATTGCTTTGCGAGCCACATTTAACAACGAAGGGCAACATTTAGATACATTCGCAACGTCGATTAACGGTCAATCCCTTGATAGTGGATTAAACCTTTCAGCAGACCCCGCGATGGCCGCTAAGCTCGATATTCCAACCCTTTAATTAAACTTGCATTTAACCTCCTATAACCGTACATCTTACGGTTATGAGCACATCTGATAATTCTCCGAAAACAAAACCTCTCGAACATATTCGTAACTTTGCGATTATTGCGCATATTGATCATGGGAAATCGACGCTTGCCGATCGGTTGATCCAGACTTGTGGGGGGCTTGAGGCGCGGGAGATGAGTGAGCAGGTGCTCGATAACACCGATATCGAGCGGGAGCGTGGGATTACGATTAAGGCGCAGACGGTGCGCCTTGAATATACCGCCAAAGATGGCATTACCTATCAGATGAATTTGATGGACACGCCGGGGCATGTGGATTTCTCTTATGAGGTTTCGCGTAGCCTCGCATCTTGTGAAGGATCGATCCTTGTTGTGGATGCGTCCCAAGGGGTGGAGGCGCAGACATTGGCGAATGTTTATATGGCGCTGGATAATGATCATGAGATTGTTCCTGTTATTAATAAAATTGATTTGCCTGCCGCCGATCCGGATAAGGTTTGCCGCGAGGTCGAGGATGTGATCGGGCTTGATTGTTCGGACGCGGTGCATGCATCGGCCAAGACGGGGATCGGGATTGAGGATTTGCTCGAGGCAGTTGTGACCACCCTGCCCCCGCCCTCTAGCGGTGATGCGGACGCGCCGACGAAGGCTTTGCTCGTGGATTCGTGGTATGACATTTATCTGGGCGTTGTTGTTTTGGTGCGGGTCATGGATGGGTATCTGCGCAAGGGACAGAAGATCAAATTCATGAGCAACGGCGCGACGCGCGATATTGACCGTGTGGGGATGTTTACGCCGAAGAAGGTCGAGCTGGATTACCTTGGGCCGGGGGAGATGGGCTTTATTACGGCCTCGATCAAGGATATTTCCGAGACGAATGTCGGGGATACGATTACGGATGATAAGAAGCCGTGCGAAACGGCGCTGGACGGGTTTAAGCCTTCGATCCCGATGGTGTTTTGTTCGTTCTATCCGGCGGATGCGGGGGAGTTTGAGAAGCTGCGCGATTCTTTGGGTAAGATTAAGCTTAATGATGCGAGCTTGCATTTCGAGATGGAGAGCAGCCAAGCGCTTGGGCTTGGGTTCCGGTGTGGTTTCCTTGGGCTGTTGCATATGGAGATTATCCAAGAGCGGCTCGAGCGGGAATTTGATCTTGATCTAATCCCCACCGCGCCGAGTGTGGTTTATAAGATTAATATGACGAACGGGGAGCAGATCGAGCTGTATAACCCCGTTGATATGCCAGAGGTACAGCGGATTGACAGCATTGAGGAGCCTTGGATTAAGGCGACGATTATGGTGCCGGATGAATATTTGGGTGGATTACTACAGCTGTGTCAGGATCGGCGCGGGGTGCAGATTGATCTGACCTATGCGGGGGATCGGGCGATGCTCGTTTATCGCTTGCCGCTCAATGAGGTTGTGTTTGATTTTTATGACCGATTGAAGAGCTTGTCCAAGGGCTATGCGAGTTTTGATTATGAGCTGGATGGTTATGGCGAAAATGATTTGGTGAAGCTGTCGGTGCTCGTGAATGAGGAGCCGGTTGATGCGCTCGCCATGATTGTGCATCGTGACAGTGCGGTTGGACGTGGGCGCGGCATGTGTGAGCGGCTCAAGGATTTGATCCCCCGTCAAATGTTCAAGATTGCTATCCAAGCCGCGATTGGCGGTAAGATCATCGCGCGGGAGAATGTGAGCGCGATGCGTAAGGATGTAACGGCGAAATGTTACGGCGGCGATATCACGCGGAAGAAGAAATTGTTGGAGAAGCAGAAGAAGGGGAAGGCGAAGATGCGGCAATACGGGAATGTAGAGATCCCGCAAAGCGCGTTTATTGCGGCGTTGAAGATGGGGGATGATTGATTTTTGTTGACATAACGCTTTAATCCTTCTATTAAACACCAACCAATAGAGGCCGTTATGACTACACCAAAAGATTCAAACATACGAGACACGCTACGAAAGAGAAGGCTAGAACACGAACAAAAACAACGTGAAATGCTTTCAAATCCAAGCCCTAGAGAGCAAGAGTTGTTGGATAGCCTTTCAAGACTAGAAAATCCTATCACAAAATTTCAAGAAGAATGGCTTCATGAAGTCTTTTCAGATGTAGGAAGGCTATTTAGAAATGCCGCGCTTGACCAGACAAAAGAAAGCTTAGGCGTTGGAGAGCCAGATACTGAGCTTGATAGATTTCAAATCGCTACAATTAGATTGATAGATACGATACACGGTTATTTTGCAGGCGATCATGCGGTTACACTATTTGATAACGCTAGGGCTGCATGTGAAGTTATTTCAGGCTTTACAAAAGCATTGCAACAACGAGGGGGACTTTTACCTCAAGACATACCGCTTATATACAAATCAGACAAAGAGATCGGTGAAGATGCCGATAAGCACACCTTGATAAGCGCGGAGATGCACAAAGTATCAAGACAAAGGTCTAACGCTTCAAAGCATGCGAATAAAGATGCGAGAAAGGTATACTCATATTCCGACACTATGAATCTTTCCCATCTAATGTTTAGCATGGTACAAGATTATGAAACCTTACATTGTGCGCTTTTGAAGGCAGGATTGCTTGACACCGACACTGAACGCCTATACCCGATTAAAAGAGCTTGGCTTGTTACAAATGCTCGCCAATATCGTAATATTTATCATTCAGCTTACTCCGGCTCAAATGCAGCCATTGATGATGGTAGTATTGCCTCAACACTTACTAAGTTAAATTATCAATTCGACGAACAAGAGATAAACGTTCCTGCTGCAACCGTAGCATGCTTGCTGTTCCATAGAGAGGGCATGATGCGCCCATATGACTATGAGGCCAATAACCCTGTTCTAGAGACCATGAGCAAACTCAGAATTTGGCCTATCTCCATTAGCACACATGCTCGCGCGGTGCGTGACCCCAATGTTCTCAATTTAAATAGCACACCCGCACCTTAGCTGATTTGCGTTAACCCCTCCTAAACCTTTCCGCCCTATAATGGGAAGGTAATAATTTGAGGGTATATTATGCTTCCATTTGATCCGGTTACGCTTGGGACGGCGGCGATTTTAGTTGCGGGGGGTGGAAATCAGCTTTGTCAGATTCCGAAACCGGCGCAGATTAATGTTGTGCCGAAATCGGCGCCTGTGAAATATGATTATTCGCAGAGCCTTGCGCAGTTGCAGCAGCATAATGTGGATACGATTAACCCCTATGGCTATGGCGCGAAGACGCATACGAATGGCTTTATGCGCGGGCAAATCAGCATGAGCGCGCAGGTGAAGTTGGATCACAAAATCCTGCCGCGTTATAACGCCGCGTGTGTTTGGTATGAGGATGTGACGTTGAGCATCGAAATTACGCCGGAGATTGTGATTGCGTCCGAGGTTGCGGCGGATCGGTGTCAGCATGCGGCGGTGAAAGAGCATGAGCTTAAGCACGTCACGGTCGATCGCAAAATCGTCAATAAATACGCCCGCACGATGGGGCAGAAGGTTTATGACGGCCTTAAGCAGCGCGGCTTTATTGCCGGTCCTGTGCCGCTTGAGCATGCGCAAGATACGATTAACCGGATGCAGCAAACGGTGATGCAGCTTGTGGAGCTGGAGCAAAAGAAGATGGAGATTGAGCGTGCGGAAGCGCAGCAAGCCGTAGATTCCCTAGAGGAATACACCCGCGTCAGCAATGAGTGTGAGAGCTTTAAGCACAAGCATAGCAGCGCATCGCGGCGGCGTTAGGTTTTTATTTTTCTTAACGCCCGTTAAGGGTTTGTTAACCCCCCTCCTATATCATGTTCACATAACAACAATAAACATGCGAACAACGCATATTTTGAAAACGGTAATGTGTAATAAATGAGAGGGTGATATGGCGAACAAACCACCAAGAAGAGTAAGAATCGATCCTGATGTACGCTTTGCAGAGCTAGAAGCAGCATTTACAGGTGATACCAATGAAAACACAGCTCGATCCATTTATACATTTGCAGTCGGACGGCCAGAGTTTGCGGATCGCGTTGATGAGCTTTTCAAGGAACATGGGGTTACAGTTGACATCTCTGAACAGAAGGGCAAGCGAGGTAAGGTAGATAAAGTATACTCCTTTGAAATCGGTGAGCCAGCCAATGCGAATAATGCTCCAAATGATCCTACGGCAGGAACATATCCAGCGAATTCTACCGCCACACAAACAACTCAACCAGATAAACAATTTTATCCGGATGGGCTGACGGATGATGATCGGACATTGATTGATTCTCAGGATAAAGGGAAGATTGATGCGCGCCTTACAGATATTCAAACCAACAAAGATTTTGGTGAAGGCGGGATTGCGTTTATTATTGCCGCGCTTTCGTTTTTTGCGGATGTGATTGGTGATCAGGATGGTCTAGCGCAGGCATCACAAGCCCATGGTACAGCACTACGTAACAATTTTGCGGCGACCACACGTAAAAACCTACAATATCAGGCGTTTAAGGCCAATGGTTTCAATACCACTACCCCTCCGGTAACAGCAGCTCCAGCAACCCCTCCGGTAACAGCAGCTCCAGCAACCCCTCCGGTAACAGCAGCTCCGGTAACCCCTCCGGTAACAGCAGCTCCAGCAACCCCTCCGGTAACAGCAGCTCCAGCAACCCCTCCGATAACAGCAGCTCCGGAATATGCCAAAATTCACGATTGGCAAGAGCTTCTTGACGGTGAAGGCGGGATGCGAACGGAATTTAAGAATAAAGCCGACGGTACGTTTTCCGATAAGCAGTTATTGCTAGAGGTTATTCGTGATTATCGGAATGAAACCGGCGAGACCAATGCTTTCTCGGCTTTGGAAAACCGCCTTAATTCGGGGGATACATTTGTACAGTCCGCTGATTCCGTGATTGTTACCAATATGATTGCTACGGGGCTTAACAATCTTGATGGTGACAAGCCGACGGTTGGGGAATATATGGCTATCGTCAAGCCTGCCCTGGATCACCTTGAGGATACAAAAGATGCGGTTGTGATTGATCGGGCGAATAAGGCCGACGATGTGAAATACAGCACAAATGCGCAGGAAAATGCGGCGCGAGCTGCACTTGAAAACAACCTTGCCAATGTTGGCGCGCCAACGCGTTAGAGCGCGTTGAGTGCCGCGCTTAAATCATCAATTAGATCATCTACATGTTCGATACCAATGGACAGGCGGAGGAGCTGGTCGGTTACGCCGGCTTTTTCGCGTGCCTCGGCGCCCATGGAGACGTGGGTCATGGAGGCGGGGTGGTTGATGAGGCTTTCGGTGCCGCCTAAGCTTTGCGCGAGGCAGAAGAGCTCTAGCGCCTCGACGAAAATGGCGGCTTGTGACGCGTCTCCCGCGAGTTCGAAGCTTAGCATTGCGCCCGAGCCTTCTTGTTGTTTTTGCGCGATTTCGTATCCCGCGTGGCTTTTCAGGCCGGGATAGTAGACGCGGGCGACTTTTTCATGATTATCGAGGAATGTGGCGATTTTTTGTGCGTTTTCTTGGGCGCGATGGACGCGGAGTTCCAGCGTTCTGAGGCCGCGCAGGGTCATATAGCTGTCGAAGGGTGCGCCGATTGTGCCCAAGGAGTTATTCCAGAGTTTGAGCGTGTCCAGCAGTTCGGCATTATTCGTTATCACAGATCCGCCGACAACGTCGCTATGGCCGTTGAGGAATTTTGTGTTGGAATGCCAGACGATATCCGCGCCGAGCTTTAGCGGTTGTTGCAGCATGGGGGAGAGGAAGGTGTTATCCACCACGACCAGCGCGTCACTATTCAACTGCTTCACTTTATCACTGATCAACTGGATATCGGCGATGCGCATGACGGGGTTGGATGGCGTTTCGATAAGGACCATGGCGGCGGGCTCGGAGAGGGCTTCTTCCAATGCCGCTTCGCTATATTGATCGATGAATTTGAGCTTGAAATGCCCTTTTTCCGCAAGCGCGCGGATGAGCCAATAGGCGCGACCATAGCAATCATAGGGCGCGATGACGAGGTCTTCGGGATTGAGAAGGTGCAAAATAAGCGTGAGCGCCGCCATGCCGGAGGAAGTTATGCATGCCCCTACCCCGCCCTCGAGTTCCGTGAGGGCATCGGCGAGGGTGTCGCGCGTCGGGTTGGAGGTGCGGGAATATTCGTAAGGTTGACGCTTATCAATCCCCTCAATCGCGTAGGTCGAGGAGAGGTAAAGCGGCGGCATCACCGCATGATGCGCGGGGTCTGAGCCTACGCCGGTTTGTACGGCAATTGTTCGTCTTTTCTTTTGATCGGTCATAGGGAAGTTGTAGCAAAAAGCAGCGGCGGAGCACAAGCAAAAGCGCGTAAGCCCATTAACGTCACCTTAATCTCTTTTCTTTATTATATTTAGAGCATCAGGAGAGGTGGGTATGGATCCGCAACAAAGAGAATTGGTTGAGAAAATTATTGAGTGGCGGCATACGTTTGTCGCCAACGGTTTGACCGATGAAACAAAAGAATTAGCAAACGACATCGCACAAGGGTTTGAAGAACGGTATGAAAATGGCACCAGTGGCATGTCTTACTTCACTTTACAAAATGCCCGCAATTTTTATGACGTTGCTGGTAATGATGCTGCGCAGGCGCATATGGAAACCGAGCTGGAAAACTATAACTTCACAGGCGGCAGAACATTGGAAACTTTTGTTCAAGACATGATGGCAAGCGGCAACGTCGCGGAGGCCGCGGGAATAGTTGCAATTTGGGAAGACCCGAAAAACCCCGACACGCCGTCGTGGAAATCCATTCAGGATGATTTGCAGGGGCAAGGATTTCAAAATGCCGCTCTGAGCGATCTCCAGTATATGTTCGCCCGCGCCCATAGTGGGGAAACTTTCAATACGCAAGAGCCTGCACAGGTTATGGTCGCGGATTATCAGCCCGACACCCCTAAAGCCGAGCTCTCTTCTATGATGGTTTAGCCGTCGCCAAGCAACCTTCGCATCGCCCAAAACAAAACGAGAATTGAACGCATAAATGAAGGGACTGCATAGCAGAAGATGAATGCACTCAAACAGCGTAAGTCTTTGTTATTTCACCCACAACTTCCTATTTCATGTATTTAAAACAAAAAATTTAGCAAAAAATGTTTTTTGTTAAGAGGCCATTAACCTTTTTACCTCACAATATTCACATAACAATAAAAAGGCTTTTGAACTTAAAACGGTAATTTAAATTTTTGAAAGACATAAAGAGAGGGTGAAAACTATGGCAGTTACAATTAACAAAGAAGGTGCAGATAGAGCATTACAAGAAAAGGTTCAACAGATTCTAAAAGCAATCAATCCTGATGCACTACCGCGATATGGCGTTGATGGTGATTTCGGAGGAGAGTCCACAGAGGCCGCAATCAAACAGCTCGCAAAGCATTTCCCTAATTTTGATGGTGAAATTACACTTTCGGGGCTTGTTGATGCACTTGGCCCTATTGCCGAGCAAAAGCTTGAAGCGGAGCGCGAGGCTTTTGTTGCGGATAACAGGCCGGAAGTGAACGCGGAAACTTTTGCTAGTGCGACCTCAGATCAGAAAAAGTATATGCAAGAATTATTGGGGGTTAAGCCGGATGGAATTGTTGGCCCTAAAACGATGGGTGCCATTTACGATCAATTGGACATTCCAGAAGATGTAAAGCTTGCCGATCTTCCTATGGCTGACGTTCTTACAGCATTAGAAGAGGTATATATTGACCCCGAGAGTGCTGGTGGTTTCCGTTTTGCGGATGGAACACAGATCGAAAGCCCGACAGCAAACACCGCTGCTGATGCTTTGTTGGCAGAAGCGCATTCACGTGCTGACGATCCGAAATACGGAGAGGAAGAAGCAGCCTATATTATCAGACAAGCGGAAGATCGGGCGGAGCAGATCAAAGGGCTGGATGTTACTGCGGCTAAATCCGGTGAAGGTTTAATCAAAATTGCCAAGCGGACGATGGCGGAGCAGATTGAAGCGCGGACACAAGAACTTTTGAAAGATGGTTTAGTACGTGAAGGTAAAGAGACCATCCACTATACTGGTGATTGTGCCTATGATGACGCAAGAGATCGTGCAGCCATAGAAGCAGCGCAGTCGATTGTGGCGGTGAATCCGCATCAAAATTGGGATGTTGACGCCAATGCCAATGATGTTGGCCTTGGGGAATTTGTTGTCATCCCCGACACGTTAGACCCGAATGCGCCGACATTGGACTGGAATGCTTTGCACATTCCCGGCGTATCGAAAAGTACGTGTGAGGAGAAAAGCAGTTGCCCAGCAGGGATTACTACAACTTTTGAAGTCGTTACCGTACCGGAACTTCCTGAGGAAATACCATGCGATACCTTAGAACCCATCCCGAATACAAACGCTTATCAGTATGTTATTCCAGGCGGATGCGGCCAACGACCAGACGGGGATGGCGGCTCTGCATCAAAAGGCGGCGGATTTGCTCCTAGTTAGGTAGCGTACTCATAAATT
>JBOEFZ010000040.1:0-1108 GCA_050633165.1 Alphaproteobacteria bacterium
TATCGTCCATCGCGGCCATCAAAATGGGATCGCCGTCTGCTAGAATGCTGCGCAGGCTTTCCAGATAGGTTTCAAACCGCGACTGCCCCTCAGCTTGTGCGGCAGCTTTGTCTTTCGGGCCAACGGGCGGAATGACCGTCAAGAAGTACCGCATAAACAGACCAAACGCTTCGGCGTGGACGATATGATCGCGCTTTGAGGTTTCCAGAATGCGCGTCATTTGATCTAGGCGTCGGAGCAATGCGTTCATAAAGGATTGGGCATGCTCGCCTCTGAAATGGGCGGCTAATGCTTCATTGACGATGCTCGATTCTGTGCAACCCGGACGTTCAGCCGCTGCGCGCAACAGGACATAGATGTCCTCGTCAAGATAAGGTCTTATGCGGGGGCGTTTGCTTGGCATATCAGAAATCCAGCAAATCGCGTTTAGGCGCAGCCTGCTCGACGCCGTAAGCGCGCTGGACGAGCGATGTGTTTTTGGCAAGATCAGCCGCGCGTTTGGCTTCTGTAGACATATCATCGCCTTCGGTGCTGATCTCAGGCTTGTCTGGCGACTGATCTTTTTGCTCGGCGTTATCCTGATCCAGTTCGGGGCGTCTGTCTTTCCCGCCATCATCAGTCCCGCTGACCTGATCAAACCGAGGCTGGGCTAGACGATCATCGACTGTGCGGGTCGATTGACCCCAATCATCCGGGCGCTTGGGAGGGCTGTCGCCATAGGGATGGTTGGGGTCAGAAAGAGCCGGAGGGGGAGTAACCCGGCTCGAAAAGTTGCTGTCTTGGAAATAGCGGAGTTTCTTCGCGCGGATGGGAGATCCGCCTGAAATAAGAATGATCTCTTCATCAGCAGGCAGTTGCATCACTTCGCCGGGTGTCAGGAGTTGGCGCGCGGTCTCCTGCCGAGAAACCATGACGTGAGCAAGCCATGGTGCGAGGCGGTGACCTGCATAGTTGCGCATCGACCGCATCTCGGTCGTTGATCCCAGCGCATCTGAAATCCGCTTGGCGGTACGCTCATCATTGGTCGCAAAGGCGACGCGCACGTGGCAATTGTCCAGGATCGAATTATTCGGCCCGTAGGCTTTTTCAATCTGATTCAGCGACTGCG
>JBOEFZ010000041.1:0-27401 GCA_050633165.1 Alphaproteobacteria bacterium
TTTATGAGTCCGCTACCTAGATTTAATACACGAAAGGCGCTCCTCCAAGCGCCTTTTTTCTTGTTTGCATGCGCGCATATTTACTCTTTCTCAACCGTTTGATGGCATGATATTCTATTGGGTAGAGAATCAATTATTCACAGGGACATCATCATATGGCACGCATCGGACAGGATTCATTGGGTACGAAATCAACTTTATCGGTTGAGGGGAAGGATTATACTTATTTTGATCTGAATAAGGCGGCTTTGAGGATTGGTGATGTTTCGCGGCTTCCTTATACGCTTAAGGTGCTGCTTGAGAATTTGCTCCGGTTTGAGGATGGGCGCAGCGTTACGACCGAGGATGTTCAGGCGGTTGCCGATTGGCAGAAGGAAAAGCGTTCTTCGCAAGAGATTGCGTACCGCCCTGCTCGCGTTTTGATGCAGGATTTTACGGGCGTTCCTGCCGTGGTTGATTTGGCGGCGATGCGCGAGGCGATGGTTTCGCTTGGTGGCGATGCGCAGAAGATTAACCCGCTTGTTCCCGTGGATTTGGTGATTGATCATTCGGTTATGGTGGATGAATTTGGTACACCTAGCGCGTTTCAGGCAAATGTGGAGCGTGAATTTGAGCGTAACGGGGAGCGTTATGAGTTTCTGAAATGGGGGCAAGGGGCGTTTAAGAATTTTCGCGTTGTTCCGCCGGGGACGGGGATTTGCCATCAGGTGAATTTGGAATATCTGGCGCAGACGGTTTGGGAAGAGGACGGGGTGATTTATCCCGATACGCTTGTCGGGACGGATTCTCATACGACGATGGTCAATGGTTTGGCTGTTCTTGGTTGGGGTGTTGGCGGGATTGAGGCGGAGGCCGCGATGTTGGGGCAGCCGATCTCTATGCTGATCCCCGAAGTTGTAGGCTTTAAGATTACCGGTAAGATGAAAGAAGGGACGACGGCGACTGATTTGGTTTTGCGCGTTGTCGAGATGCTGCGCGAATTGGGCGTGGTCGGGAAATTTGTAGAATTTTACGGGGAGGGGCTGGATCATCTGACCCTTGCCGATCAGGCGACGATTGCGAATATGGCGCCGGAATATGGCGCAACATGCGGGTTCTTCCCGATTGATGCGGAGACGCTCAATTATTTACGCTTTACGGGGCGGGATGAGCATCGGGTTAAGGTTGTCGAGGAATATGCCAAGGCGCAGGGGATGTGGCGGGATGCCAGCACGCCTGATCCGGAATTCACCACGACGCTGCATCTTGATCTGGATGATGTTGTGCCCTCGATCTCCGGGCCGAAACGTCCGCAGGATCGTATTTCCTTAACGGATTCTGTGTCCGCCTTTGCCAATGTATGTGCGGAGGAGAAATCGATGCCGGTTGAAGGGGCGGATTACGAGATTGCCAATGGTGATGTTGTGATTGCGGCGATTACATCGTGTACGAATACCTCGAACCCTGCGGTGATGCTCGCCGCCGGTTTGGTTGCGCGTAAGGCGCGGGCGAAGGGATTGAGCGTTAAGCCGTGGGTGAAGACATCACTCGCGCCGGGGTCGCAGGTTGTTACCGATTATCTGGATAAGGCGGGATTGAGCGCGGATCTGGATGCGCTTGGGTTTGATACGGTTGGGTATGGGTGTACGACCTGTATCGGGAATTCGGGGCCTTTGCCCGCGCCGATATCAAAGGCCGTGAATGATGGCGATTTGAATGTCACATCGGTATTGTCAGGAAACCGGAATTTTGAAGGGCGAATTTCGCCGGATATTAAATCGAACTATCTCGCCTCGCCGCCGCTTGTGGTGGCTTATGCGATTGCGGGATCGATGAAAATTGACCTTTATAATGAGCCGTTGGGCCAAGATGCGGATGGCAATGATGTCTTTATGAAGGATATCTGGCCGAGCAATGCCGAGGTAGAGCAATTTATTCAAGACTCCCTTACACGGGAGATGTTCGTTGGGCGCTATTCGGATGTGTTTAAGGGCACAGCGGAATGGCAGGCGATTGATACCGCCGCGGCAAGTGAAACATATGCATGGAATGATGCCTCGACCTATATCCAGAACCCGCCGTTTTTCGAGGGGATGAGCAAGGATGCGTCCGGTATGGAAGATATTAAGGGCGCGCGTCCTTTGGCGATTTTGGGGGAGAGCGTGACGACGGATCATATTTCGCCGGCGGGGGCGTTCCGCTCCGATCACCCGGCGGGTGCGTATTTGGTGGAGCGCGGTGTTGATCCGAAGGACTTTAACTCATACGGTTCGCGCCGTGGGAATGACCGCGTTATGACGCGTGGAACGTTCGCGAATATCCGGATCAAGAACGAGATGGTGCCGGGTGTTGAGGGTGGCTATACCAAGCATATCCCGAGCGGCGAGCAGATGAGCATTTATGACGCGGCGATGAAATATAAGGATGAGGGGACGCCCCTTGTTGTTATTGGCGGCGCGGAATACGGGACGGGCTCCAGCCGTGATTGGGCGGCGAAGGGGACGCGATTGCTTGGTGTTAAAGCCGTTGTGACGGAGAGTTTTGAGCGCATTCACCGCTCTAACCTTATCGGTATGGGCGTATTGCCGTTGCAGTTTAAGGATGGTGTGAGCCGGAATAGCCTCGGCCTTGATGGTAGCGAGACGTTTGACATTACTGGCATTTCCAACGGGCTTAAGCCGCAGCAAGATATCGCCATGAGCGTGCATTACGCCGATGGGCGTAGCGAAGATGTTACTTTGCTCTGCCGCCTCGATACGCTTGATGAGGTTGAATATTTCGAGAATGGCGGGATTTTGCATTATGTCCTGCGGAATATGGCGGCGGGTTAAGAACCGCCTCTTATCCCTACACCTTAAAACGCCGCCTATTTGTTCCGTGCGCTTTTGGAGCGGGGTTTTGGTTTTGTTGAGGGGGATTTAAGGTCGTCGAATTCGGCGTCTTCGGGGGCGAGGATTTTGCGGGCGAGGCGGCCTGCGTCTTGCTCGATTTCGGCAAAGCTTGGCTTATCTACGCGATAATTGACGGTGTAGATATCCTCTATATACGTAATTTCAGAGGCCAGAACGCCGAGGCGGGCTTTGGCTTGATTGGTTTGCTTAAGGGCTTGCGAGGCCGAAGAGATAAAGCCGAGACGGATTTTCTCATCATTCATACCGCTTAAGAATGCGAGCTCTACCCCTTCTAAAAATGCGGCGGCGGTCTGCATCGCGTGGCCGATATTGAGCGTTTTTTGCTCCTTGTTTGCAATCATTCCAAATGAGAATGTCGAGGTGTGCGAGGGGTTACGCAAAATTGAACCGATCCGCGCTGCGTTTTCTTCAATATTGAGTGTGAAAGCGTAATTTGAATCATGCTCGATCCGCACATTTTTGCCAGCGGCCTTGAAAATGGCGGCAGCGGCGGGGATGGCTTTTTCGTAATCATCACGCGATGCAAAGCAGTGATGCTCGATCACGTCTAAAAACGGGTGGTGGTCATTGACCTCGAATACGGGCACGCCGGCGTGGTATACGGCGAGCCAACGGCGGGGGTTAAAGGCACGTTCGTAACCGCTCTCGACTTTTTCCCATTTATCTTTCCAAAAATTATCGTTAATACGCCCAATTAGCGGGCCGCTTTGATCGTAGGATTGTACAATCTGCGCGGCGTAGCGCACGCATGTATGCATATTTTGCGCGCGTATAATCAAAGTTTCATCATCGCCCCTTACATTGGGCAGGATGATTTCGATACGGTTGCTGAGGGCTTTGACAGGCTCGTACCCCTCATCATCCTGCGCAGGATCGATGATGAGGAATTTTTCACGTAAAAGCTGTGTTTCAAATTCTTTCATGGAGCATTAAATGGCATAAGCCATGTCGAAGTCAGTGTCTCTTTTGAGGCATGATAACATAGTATCGAGGGATTTTAGATGTTTTTCGATGTGCTTTCGTAGCGGTTCGTCGCGGCGATAGGCTTTTAGGGCCTGTGCGCGCTGCTCATCCTCGTTATTAAACTGATTACAGATGGTTTTATGCTCACCGAGGGCGAATGTGCCCTGCCCCCTGCCCTTTGTTTCCTGCGGCTTGTCTTTTGCGCGGTCTTTGTAGTATTCATCAAGTAAATCCAATGCACAATCAGTGACAAAAGGCGCATTATTTTCATTTGCCACAGCCCCCGAAAATGCTTCAGCCATGATGGTACTTAGCATCATAGAACCCATCATGCCGTCATAATCGGCAGGAAGCTTTATTTGGTTGTTGAAAGTAATGAATAGCGGTCTGCTGTGGTTATGATCCGGATGGGGGGCGAGCGTTTCGAGGCGCTTTAGCTGCCCCATCGCCTTGCCCTGAACCGCCTTTATTTGTGCGGTTTTTTTATGTTTATAATGAACCCTCTGCATGGGTTCATTATGTCTTTAAGGGGTGAATATCCTTTTAATTATGCATAAAATTCGAAGTAATAGATTGCCCTATTACTTCATTAATATTTAGATAAAATTTTATGTATTTTTAACAGCAATAATCAGCTGAATAATTCGTCGATATCGTCTTGTGATTGGGCTTCGACGATTTGTGCGGTTTCTACATTCGTATCGGGCTGGACGACGATGCCCATTTTATCAAGGGCGGTGCCGAGACGGTCCTCGATGGCTTTGAGATTTTCAAGCGTATTACGGATGCGTTGCCCCGTGATGTCCTGAAACGAGCAAGCCATGAAAATTTCTTCGATATCTTCGTCGATTTGTGCGGCTTTGCGCTGTTCTTCGTTCAGGCTCGAGCTAATTTTTGTTGCGATACGGTCGGCGGCGTCGAGAATACGATTGGCTGCTTTTTCAGTCATTTCTACGACAGCATCCAGCTCAACACCGGCATTGGCGGGGGTGTTTCCATCACCGGAAAAGGATACGGCGTGGAGAATTTCGAGGATTTCGCCAAAGCGTCTTGCGATTCCTTCTTCGGCCATATCGACCTGTTGAGAGGTTGCGTTAATCTCCATCGATAGCTCGTCAAAGCGGCGGGCGATAAAGGTTTCGATCGTCGATAGTTGATCCGCGACATTATCAACGGCGTGATAAACATCTTTGGCTTTCGCCTTGTTTTCACCCTCTTTCAAAGACTCAACATTATCGGATGCGGACATATGCTTTCCCCTAAAATTTTACAATGATCAGGATAGCAGAAAATGGTTAAGCAAGTCTTGCGAAAATTTAAAATGCAGGCTCTGGCGCAACGTTCGGCAATTGAGTAGCAGATGTATCATCATAATTGTAAACACCAACAACCTTTTGCGCACCATGCCTCCGACATAGAGTTAGCGCCCCGTTTTCGAAATCAGCGCGTATTCCATATCCATTATTTCGAGTAAACCCCGCTTCCTTCAAAGCTTTAGCCTGATCCATTATAGCCCTATAAAAACTCTTATGCTCCTCACCTTCTCCAATGACTTTAAAATCCGCTGTTCCCGTAAACTTACCTGCCATGTCATTCATTTTTTATCACTCCTCTGCCTTTATAAATTTTGCAGGAAGTTAACAGATGCATTGCTGCATTGCAAATAGCGCATAATGCAATATTCACAATTTATTTTATCGCTGATTTCGTGTAAGTTTGAAATGAAGGGGAGCAGCTATGCCATCAGAAGATCGCCGGATTATTTTTGATTATGAAGAAGTGTATAAAGCGATTTATGCGCTGTGTGCGCAGAAGCAATTGAAGAAGCCGCCAGCGGGGGCGCTCAGCAATGTTTATGAGGAAGATAACGGCGTTTCCATTATCCTTTACCTCATTAACCCGCAGGATAAAGACAACCCGAATGTCGAGGTTGAGTATGCACGGGATTTTTTGGCGGCGGCGTTGATGCTGTTTTGTAAGGGGCTTGGGATTCCGTTGCCAAAATCGGCGAAGAAATCTGTGTTGATCCGTGAAGGTACGGTGATGCTTAGGGTGCAGATTTAGACTTAAACCTCGTTAAACCCTGCGGTGGCGTTGGGGCGGTATAAATCGAATACATCGACAATTTCCAAAATCTGATCGATTTCGCGTTTACACTGAACGGCGTGACGGCTGGTTTGGATGGGCATGTGTAAGGATGAGGGTTCGAACATGTCATGGGCGTAGGGGATCATCATGAACACATATTTTTTTGCAAAGAATGCCGCGCTTAGCGGGGCTTTGTCGAAGATATCGGCGGCTTCGGCGAGTTCTTTGAGGAGGGCGGGGCTGGCGATGTCTTGGGCGGCTTCGACATTACTGGATACCATTTGGAAACGTCCGGCGTGGGCACTCTCGTTTTTGAAGGCAACGGGGGAGAGCTTTTTCCAGCGCTTACCAGTATAGCGGCGGACCATATCCGCATTTGCGCTGATAATTGTATGTCCGGTGAATTTATCTTGGGGCGCTTCGAGGAGGACGAACACGCCTTCGAAGGTTTTTTGCTCTTTGCGTTTATCGCGGTAGAGGCGCGCCTCGGAGAAGATGACTTTTACGCCCTTATACATGCCCATGAAGCAATCTTCGGCCTCGTACAATGTGTGAGAGGGGAGAATTCCGGTGCGGTTTATGACTTTTGCACTGATCCCGCGCTTGGGGTGGAAGGACAGGCCGCCGAGGAGCTTTGCGAGTTTGGGCAGGAATTCGCGTTTGTATAATTGGCGGTAGGTTTTAAGCATGCCTTCGGCCCAGCTATGGAGCATGAGGGGGCTGATGAGGCAGATTATGATGAAGAGGAAGGCGGGCGCGGCCTGTGCCTCCATTAATAAGAACCAGCCAAAACCACCAGCGCAAAGCAGGATAATGATGATTGATAAGCCGGTGGCAAGGAAAGTGCGGGATTGGTATTTCGCCATTGTGTTGAAGCGTAAAGCCTCGGCCTCGTTCGACAAACGCTCCAGATCGTTTTGGAATTTTTGATCGTTGATGCGGTTGATTTCGGTCATAAAGCTATTGTGACTTATGCGGCGCTGTCGGACAAGTCAATATCCGCAAGTGGTTCGTACCAATCGCGGATCATGCCCGCGTCTTCGCGGCTGGGGTGGTTGAAGGGGCTTTTTAGGCGGCCATTGAAGTAGGTTTTGACGAGGTGTTGCCAATATTCCTCAACGTCGCGGCCGTGATGGGCGCACCATGCCTCGAACCAGACCGTGCCGGCGCGGACATGGGTGATTTCGTCGTCGTGGATGATTTGGAGGTACTCAGCGGTTTTATCATCGCCCTGCCCTTTCATGATTTTGATCATGTTGGGGGTTACGTCGAGGCCGCGAGCCTCTAGCACCATCGGCACAATGGCGAGGCGGGCGGCGAAATCATGCGCGGTTTTCTCCGATGCTTCCCATAGGCCGTCATGGGCGGGGAGGTCGCCGTAGCTTGCGCCGAGGTCATTGAGGCGCTCTTCCAGCATGAGGTGGTGTTTGGCCTCGTCATCCGCGACTTTGATCCAGTCGGTGCAGAACTCTTTCGGCAATACAAAATCGTCATCCCCGCGGCGCGACTTGTCGCGCTCAGACAGCGGGGATCCAGTAAGGTGAGCCTCTTCGAGGCTCTCATATGGATTCCGGATGTTTGAGCGATGCATTGCATCGCCTCCGGAATGACGGACACAAGGGAATTGCCGCGCCATGACATCCCATGCAAGGTCGATGGCGTTTAGCTCGATATGTGCCAGCGCGTGGAGGAGAGCGATTTTGGCGCGTTTACTGCCGGCTTTGCCGCGTTTGGGCATGTCGCGGAGCTCTAAGAGTTCGGGCTTTTGCGGGCGTGCGGGACGATTGGGGAGGGTTACGCTGCCGATTTCGGTGATGCCGCCCGCGCGCCATTGGGATGCGTATGCGCGGGTCTTATTCGCTTTTTCGATTGGTGAGGCGGTGGTGAGGACATCTAGCGCCGCGTCGGAGAGGGTTAGAGCCATTTTGTGATCCCCTGATGCACGAAATAGGATGCGGTTAGGCAAGCGAGGCCGAGGGCGTAGACACCCCAAAAGCCAAACCCTTCGGGCGCGAGCGCCATGATTTTATCAGCGAAGAGGAAGGGGAGGAAGAAGGTGAGGGAGAGCGGGACGGCGATCATTATGCTTTTGGCGAATGTTACCGTGTTTTGCGGGTCTTGATATTCGGCGAAATTAAACGGCAGGACGAGAAGCGTCATGAGCGGGAGGGCGATGATAAAGCCCGCCAGTTCAGGGCGCTTTCCGGCGAGCCAGCTTGTGAACGCGATGAGACAGGCGGAGAATAGGATTTTAAAGAGCGTGAAGGTTATGTTTCGTCTCCCTTGTCATCCTGCGACTCGACCGCAGGATCTTATCAATAAGCAGGCAGATCCTGTGGTCAAGCCACAGGATGACACTTTATTTAAGCAACGCCTTAGCACTTACATTCATGGTTAATGTCGTTTCACCCGGGGAGGCAACCGGGGCGGCCATTTCCATGTCCGCTCCCTTGGCCATCATACGGCTTTGCGTATAGACGGGTTGATGCGGGGTGTAATTACCTTGGGTGTTGATTTCTTTTAGCTCGGCTTTGTTTTTACCTAGCGCCTTGGCGGCGCGTTGCGCACGGGCGGTGAGTTTTTCCAACGCGGCTTCGAGCATTTCATCTTGGATCTCCGCAGCCTTGGCGGGGGAGAGTGTGTAATTCAGGCCGCCCATAATAAGCCCCGCGCCTTGCATCTTTCCGGCAAGATCGAGCAGCTCCTCCGCGTTTTTGGATTTTAGCTGTACGCTTTGCGAACCCTTCCACACCATATTGGGGCGTGTTCCATTGCGCCCGCGATTTTTATCGTATTGATGAACGTTATAGCCGCGCGTGATGGCCTTGACATCCTTGAAGGATTTAGCTTCCTTGAGCGCGGCGGCCATGGCTTTGTTCACTTCGTTTTGGACGTACTTGTTATCGGCATTTTCAACCTCTATCCGTAGATTGGCGATGAGCAAATCCTGATCAACCTCACGTTGCTCGGTCGCGGAGATATGCAGCAGGCTTTCGGCGTCATTGAGCAGGAAAACGGGGTCTTTATATTCGGCTTTCGCGATTGAGGGGATGAGTAAAAGAGCAAGGACGAGAATTAAACGCATAAGCTTTCTCCATTCATTATTGATTAGGGTCAAAGAATGTTGTTAGTTAACCAGACATAATTTAACGAGGCAATGGAAATATGGATGCGATTTTGGGTCTGATCAATTTGGGGATTACGGTATATATCTGGATTATTATCCTTCAGGTATTGGTGAGCTGGCTTATCGTGTTTGATGTGATTAACGTCAATAACCCGCAGGCCCAAAATTTGATTGATTTGATGAAGCGTGCCACCGATCCGGTGTTTAAGCCATTGCAAAAATATGTACCGCCGATTGGCGGGATTGATGTTACGCCGATCATTGTGATTTTAGGATTGTCGTTGTTACAGGGATTTATAGCAGGGTTATAGGAAGATATGGATACGCAGATTATTGATGGAAAAGCGGTTGCGAAAGCATTGCGCGAGGAATTAAAGGCCGAGGTTGCGGGCATGGATGTGACGCCTGGCTTGGCGGTGATTTTGGTCGGGGATGATCCGGCCTCTCAAGTTTATGTTCGCAATAAAATCAAAGCGTGTGAGAGCACGGGGATCAAAAGTTTTGAATCGCGTCTTCCGGCAAAGGCGACAGAAGCCGAGGTGATGGCGGAGATCGAGGCGTTTAATGACAACCCGTCCGTGCATGGTATTTTGGTGCAATTGCCCCTGCCCTATCCGCTTAACGGTGATGCGTTGATACAGCATATTGCACCCACGAAAGATGTTGATGGGCTTAGCTTTATCAATCAGGGAAAGTTGATTGCGGGGGATGATAGCGGTTTGACGCCTTGCACACCGCAAGGGTCGATGATGTTGATCAAAAGCGTTCGGGAGGATTTGAGCGGGTTGAATGCGGTTGTGATCGGGCGTTCGCTGTTATTTGGGAAGCCGATGGCGCAATTGTTATTGGCTGAAAATTGTACCGTAACGACGGCACATTCACGGACGCAGGATTTAGAAAGCGTTTGCCGCAATGCCGATATCCTTGTCGCCGCCGTTGGGCGTAGCGAGATGGTTAAGCCTTCATGGATCAAAGAGGGTGCGATTGTGATTGATGTTGGCATCAATCGCGGTGAGGACGGGAAGCTAAAGGGTGATGTTGATTACGCGGGCGCGCAAGGCGTGGCGAGCGCGATTACCCCCGTTCCGGGCGGTGTTGGCCCAATGACGATTGCGTGTCTATTGAAGAACACGGTTGAGGCGGCGAAAAAGGCCTAATAAATCATAAGCCGGAATGGCGTGTATTCGTGGATGGCGGTGAGTGCTTCGTCGCGTGTGGCGTGGGCTTCGATAAATGCGGCTAAAGTGTCAGCATCGCGAAAATCGAAAACAGGTGCTATATAGCGATAACGTTTGAAATTTTTGGCAAGGATGAGGAGCATTTCCTCGTTCGCCGTGATCCATTGATCACAATCATTGAGAAACTTTTGCGCTTCGGCGCGCTTGAATTTGAAGTTTATACGCTCTGGCGATCCGGAATTGGTTTGCTCAACTTCGTCTTGCAGCGCTTTAATCCGCGTGTTTAATACGCCTTTCCATTTTTCCAGTACCAATTTGGCACGGCGTATTGCCATGATGGCTTCGGAAAGTTTATCGGAATCGGAGAACACCGCATCATTTCCAACCGTCGCCATGTAACGGCGGATTTCATAGCCGTAATAATCATATTCGGGTGGAAGGCTAAGGCCTATACCGTGGATCAGCGACTCGATCCGGGTTTGGAGGGTTTTGGGTGGCTCAAGATCATAAAATTGTATTTGCGGGAGTTCGGGCTCGTAACGCTCGATCTTAATTTCCTTACCTGCCTCCTCACGCTTCGCGGCCTGCAAATGCAATTGCTGCTGCGCACGCTCCCCATCCAGATAGAAGACGGGTAGGCTTTGGGCGTGGGCAGACGAAGAAAAAATCATAACCCCGCAAAACAAAACCGGCAAAAATTTCATATACATCCCTTAATAACTGCTTCTCTTCAGGATAGCATAATTTCCGCTATTCTCCCTGCGCCACGGTAAACCCTGCTTCGCCGTCGTAGGTGTTTAGCATGACGGATTTGGTGAAGTTTAGGCCGGCGTCGTTCATGCGGGACATGAGGGCGATGACTTGGCTGGTTTTTATGTGGGCGTCGTCGGTGGAGATGAAGCGCATGCGCCAATTGTCGGAGCAAAAGGTGGAAGGGTTGCCGTCGGGCCAAACCTTTGTCCCGCGATTGGAGATCATTTGCAGGCCGAGATTATCGGTGATGCAGGGGGTGATCAGGGCCACGAGTTCCTCGGTGGTTTTGTCCCAGTTCAGGCCGATATCAACGCCGACGCGCTCTTTTTTCTGGAGCTTTACAGGGCGCACAGGCGGGAGAGTTAAGCCGCCCGCAATGTTCGGGTATTGTTTGGTTTCGAATTGCTCCGGCGTTGCGCCGAGGCGTTCGATGATGGCTTTGGTCATGCCGCTCGTGCCGACTTTTTCCTTTGAGATTCCTTCGCGGTAAATCTCGCCCGTATGGATGCCGTCTTCGAGGGTTTTTAGCCATGCGTTGTGGATTTTGCTCGCCACATCGCCTTGGCCGATATGGGTGAGCATCATGACAGAGCCGAGCACGAGGCCGGAGGGGTTTGCGATCCCCTGCCCTGCGATATCGGGGGCGGAGCCGTGGATGGCCTCGAACATGCCGAAATCCGCGCCGATATTAGATGATCCGCCAAGGCCGACCGAGCCGGTGACTTCGGCGGCAACGTCAGAGATAATGTCGCCGTAGAGGTTTGTGGTAACGATGACGTCGAACATGTCGGGGCAGTTGGCGACTTTGGCCGTGCCGATATCGATGATCATGTGATCTTTTTCGATTTCGGGGTATTCCTCGCCGATTTCATCGAAGACGCGGTGGAACAGGCCGTCGGAGATTTTCATGATGTTGTCTTTGGACATGCATGTGACTTTTTTACGGCCATTGGCGCGAGCATATTCGAAGGCGTAGCGCATGATGCGCTCTGTTCCGGGGCGGGAAATAAGTTTTAGGGAGGCCATCACATCTTGGGATTGGCGATATTCGATGCCGCCGTATAGGTCTTCTTCATTCTCACGGATAATCACTAGATCCATTTTCGGGTGGTTGGTTTTGACGAAGGGGTGGTAGGACACGCACGGGCGTACATTTGCGAAGAGGCCAAGGGATTTGCGGATTGTTACGTTGAGGGATTTAAAGCCGCCGCCTTGGGGCGTTGTGATCGGTGCCTTGAGGAAGACACGGGTGCGGTTTAGGGATTCCCAACTTGCCTCCGCAATGCCGTTTTTGACGCCGGATTTGTAGACATTCTCACCAATCTCGATTTCCTCAATCGCGAGCTGCGCGCCCGCTGCGTCGAGAATTTCAAGCGTTGATTCCATAATTGCGGGGCCGATGCCGTCGCCTTTTGCAACTGTGATTGGTGTTTTTGTCATGGTTTATCTCTCTAATGTTTATTCATGCACCTCATGAAAATTGTGCATGTGCGAAAAATTTTACGAAAAAATGACCCAAAAATGACTTAAGTCAAAGAATGTGATGCGTAACTCGATCAAAAAGCGTGATAAATAGCGTCGCTATTCATTTGTGATTTTTGAAAATGTTTAATCACACATCCATAGTGACCGATTTTTGACAAAACTTAAACCTTAAAGTGCAGCCCACAAGGGAGCTTGAATTTTATGACATACTTAACCGCTTTTATCGGCCTTATAGGCTTTGCGTTATCGGCGCTTGGTTTTATTGATCCTGCGCTTGCCTCTGGCGCAGAGGGGGATATCCATCCGGAGATGGGGACGATTGGCATTCCGCCGCTACACCCTGCTGGGCTTGCCTGTATCGCGATTTTTGTGATTGCCTATTCGCTTGTATTGCTGGAGGAGAAGATACGCCTTAGGAAGTCCAAGCCGGTTATGTTGGGCGCGGCGCTCATCTGGATTGTGATTGCGATTATCGCGCCATCATACAATGTCGATCATGCGCAGCTTGACTACGCGATTATGCATGGGTTGGTTGAGTATGGCTCGCTCTTGCTGTTTTTGATTACGGCGATGACGTATATTAACTCGCTTGAGGATCGGAATGTGTTTTCGGCGCTGCGGTGTAAATTGATTAAGTCGCATTTTTCTATGCGGCAGTTATTTTGGGCGACGGGTTTGCTCGCATTCTTTATGTCACCGATTGCAGATAATTTGACGACGGCGATGGTGCTGGGGACGGTTGTGATGTCGGTTGGGCGACATGATCAGAAATTTGTGGTTCTTGCGGCGATCAATATTGTGAATGCCGCCAATGCGGGCGGGGCGTTTAGCCCGTTCGGGGATATTACAACGCTCATGGTC
This sequence comes from Alphaproteobacteria bacterium, assembly GCA_050633165.1. Lineage (GTDB taxonomy): Bacteria > Pseudomonadota > Alphaproteobacteria > Micavibrionales > Micavibrionaceae > TMED27. The sequence goes on from JBOEFZ010000041.1 coordinate 13,347, forward strand.
TGGCAGGCCGGACAGGTTGAGTTCTTTGAGTTTTTCTCTCTCTTTATCCCATGTGTCGTGGCGTTTGTTGTTCCGGCCTTTGTGATGAGCCTATTTGTTTCCAAAGATTATCCGGATGCGTTGAATGAAGATATTCAGATGAAATTCGGCGCGAAGCGGATGATTTTCTTTGGCGTTGTTACGATTGCGCTGGCGGTTTCTTTGGAGAATTTCCTTGGCCTTCCGCCTTTCCTTGGGATGATGGCGGGGCTATCGCTATTGATGATGTGCGGATATCATATTCGTGAGCTTTCAGTATCCCAAAAAGACCGTGATTTTTCTGTTTTCCGTCAGATCCAAGGGGCGGAGTGGGACACGCTTTTATTCTTTTACGGCGTGATTTTTGCCGTGGGCGGATTGACGTTCCTTGGTTATATGGAGCTAGCCTCGAATGCGATGTATAACGAGCTTGGCGCATCTGTAACGAATATCTCTGTCGGGGTGATTTCGGCGGTGATTGATAATATTCCGGTGATGTTTGCGGTATTGAGCATGGATCCGGATATGTCACAATTTCAATGGCTGCTTGTTACATTAACCGCCGGAATCGGGGGGAGCTTGCTCTCTATCGGGTCTGCGGCGGGAATTGCGATGATGGGGATTGCACATGGGGAATATACGTTCATGAAGCATCTCAAATGGACACCATTAATTGCGGTGGGTTATATCGCGGCGATCGGGGCACATTTCCTGATTAACGGGAATATTGGCGCCGAGGCCGCGCCGCAAAGCACGATTGAACAAGCCGAAGCCCACAGCACCGAAAAAGCCGCGCATTAATGTGCGGCTTTTGCCTTATGCTTTTCAATCACAGCAGCGTAGCGCAGGATGTAATAGCCCATTACGGCGGATAGCACAGAAGCAACCAAAACGCCCAAGCGAATGGCGGCTTGGTGATGCATATCGTCAAAGGCAAGACCGCCGATGAATAGCGACATGGTAAAGCCAATCCCGCAGAGCGCGGATACGCCGTAAAGATGCATCCAGCTCACGCCGTTTGGCATTGGCGAGAGGCCGGTTTTGATGCAGAGCCATAGGAAGCTGAATACGCCCACTTGCTTACCAACGACGAGGCCGAGGATAATGCCTAGCGTTGTCGGATCTTTGAGGGAATGCAGCCCCATCCCATCAAATGGTACGCCCGCATTGGCGAAGGCGAAGATGGGGAGGATGAAGAACGCGACCCATGGGTGCAAGGCATGTTCGAGCGTTTTACAGGGGGTGATTTTCGGGTCATTCTTACACACTACGGGGATGAAGAACGCGGTTACCACGCCCGCTAGTGTCGCATGCACACCGGATTTGAGCACCGCGATCCATAGGATTATCCCGAGCAGCACATAAGGCGCGGTTTTGGTTACGCATTTGGCATTGAGCAGCGCGAGACCAACCAGCGCGAACGCCCCGAAATAGAGCGGCTCGAGTTGAAGGTTTGAGGTATAGAAAAAGGCAATAATGAGGATTGCGCCCAAATCATCTATAATCGCAATCGCCATGAGGAGGATTTTGAGGCGCACGGGCGCGCGCGTGCCGAGGAGGCTCAGCACGCCGAGGGCGAAGGCGATATCCGTTGCCGCGGGAATGGCCCAGCCATTGATATTTTCGGGGATGTCTTTGTTGATGAAATAATAAATCAGCGCGGGAATAATCATTCCGCCCACAGCGGCAATAGCGGGGAGGAGCGCGCGGGAGCGAGTGGAGAGTTCGCCGGATTTAATCTCGCGCTTAATCTCTAGCCCCACAAGGAAGAAGAAAATCGCCATGAAACCGTCATTGACCCAATGAAGGATGGATTTTTTGATCTCGTAATCAAAGCTGCCGCCGATATCATCAAAACCAATGCGGAATTTTATCGCGTGCAGGACGTGATCGTAAAATCCATATAGCGGCGTATTGGCAACGATTAATGCCAGCACAGCCGCCAGCGCGAGGATAATTCCGCCCGAGGCCTCCATCCGCAAAAACACATTTGCGGCACCAGCGAATTTAGAAACGCTCTTTTTGAAGGGGTTATTGAGGTAGGGATTGTCTTTGGTTTGCATGGGTGCTCTTTTTTGAAAAAACTTTAATCGCTGGAAAGTATAAGTTCTTTTTACAAAGAGGGAAGCCCTAAGCAGTTTATTTGTTCCAAAAAATGACCTCTTTGTCACCGTTCAGCTTCTTATCCTCGCTACGTTTATAAACATAGATGCCGAGGACGGAGAGGCCGATGCTCCAGATGGCGGTGAGGGAGCTCATGGCGGCCATGACCACCCCTGCCCTCGCCGTATCGAAAATGATTATATAAGCAATTCCAAACATTTGCGCCGCCCATGTTAAGGCCATGAGGTAGCCGAATGTGGGACGCATGCGGCGGACGAATTTATCTTGAGATTCTACTTCAGCGCGGATAGTTTGATTGATTTCAGAGAGGGTTAGCCGAGAGTTCTTAGACTCTAATTTTGTTAGTTCTTCTATATGCCTGTTTGCTTCGGCTATTTGCTCGGTCGGGATTGCTCCGGATTTTAGAGCGTCATCGACTTTATCGAGCGCCTCGGCGGCGCCGCGTGTGATGGGGGAGTCGATTTTTGTGAGGGCGGATTTGATGAACTCGACCAAAATGGGGAGACCGACGGTGGCGAGAATGGATTGGATCATGATGAGAGCTTTCTTGCTTTTTTGAACGCGGAGTTACGGAGACACGGAGGAAATTAGCGCTTAATGCATAGCGCCGCAGGCAATTTACAAATTTAGAGGCTAATGGGATGTTTCGTTTTATGAATGCCTTCGGCGACATAAAAGAAAACTCCGTGCCTCCGCATCTCCGCGTTTATTTTTTTTAAGGCACTAGGCGGTAGAAAATATGCCGCCCGATTGTGATGAGGGGCGTTTCGCCTTTGGCCCAGTACGGATCGACGTAATCGGCATGGTAATGGGTTGCGCCCTTTGTGTGATCGATGAGGCAGCCAATGACAGCGCGGGTGGCGATGCGTTTGCAGGTGGCGAAGTGGAGGTCATTCTCATCCACAGCGATGAGGCGTTTATAGTTCGGGTCGGAGCGGTTCCAGCATGAGAATTGATACGGTTTTTGGCACACAGATATGATGTCGTTGCCCCACCAATATTTGCCGCCGTTTGCTTTTGCGACGTCGACGCGATTTTGAATAACATTGGCGACGGCCTCCATGCCGGTTTTGCCTTCGGATCGTGCTTCGCCCCATATGGTACGGGCGAGGATATCGATTTCGATCTCGGCGTGAAGGTCTTGGGAATCGGGACGCGTTTTTACGTCCGAACCGCCAATTGCGGTTAAGGTTGGCTTGGTCATTTTGTTCTCCTTAAATATTTCAAAAAATCGTCATTCCGGAGGCAATGCGCAGCATCGCTTAAACATCCGGAATCCATATGCCAGCAGCATAGCTGCTGTCTTTTCTGGATCCCCGCTGTTTGAGCGCACTGCGTGCGCCGCGGGGATGACGATGTGTGGGGTTATCTACGCACACTCCGGTTCGCGTTTTGATCGATGCGGATGAGGGCGTTTTCCATGCGTTTGATGGATACGGACAGGTTTTTAATTTCCGCATGAAATGACGCCTCGAGGGAGCTTAGGCGCTCGGTCAAATCATTGGTTTTATCAACCTGCCGCCTGATTTGCTCGAGCATAATGGCGTTTTGTTCGGAGAGCTTTGCGGCTTTATCCGCGCGGCTCCAAATCACCGCGACAATCGCGCTGAGCAAGCTCGTGGTGCCTGCGAGCAGGACTTCGAATATGTGGTTTTCCATGGTGGTTTCCTAAACTTTAAACTCCGTTCCCGCCTTTTGAGGTTTTGCGCCGCGCATCCAGTTATGTTTGCCTTGGCTGTAGCTGCGCTCATAACGGTCGGGGGTTTGGAGGAGTGCGCCGGCGACGGCGTCTAGGCCGTCATCGTGGCCTTTGTTGTCTGCTGGTTGCCATTCTTGCATTTCGGTGATGAAGGGGGTTTTGAAAATGCTTTTATGCACGTGCAGTCGGCGCGCGGCGAGGATGGCGTCGAATGCTTCGAGGATGCGATCTTCTTTGCGGCGGGTTTGGCTGTGCTCGACCACGCGGCACGGGCTGCTTATCTTGCCCAGTTGAATGCGGAGCATATTGGGGAGGAAGCGGCCAATGCCGTTGATCTCGACCGTGATGCTCGGTAGATAGAGGCGTTTGGCGAGCGCCGCGACGATTTTGGCTTGCTCGGTTGCTTCGTCTTCTTCGTAGGTTGGTGGGAGTTTTATGTACTCTATATGGTGCAAATAATGCGCGCCTTCTTCATCGATGAACAGCACGGCGAGTACGCTGTGATCGCCCTTTGCGCTGCCGAAGGCGGGGTCCCAAAAGACGCTCGCGCCGGTGAGTTTTTTACCCCCGAGGAAAAGGGTTTTTAGCTCGCGGCTGTAATCCAATTCCCAATCATAGGGGCGGAGCAAATCGGGGTTAAGTCGCCCTTCGGCGATGTTGCGGGGTTGGAGCATCATCTGGCTGGCGAAGCGGTTGGGGCCGGCGTCGCGTTTCATGCGCTTGATTTTCGCCTCGGAATAACGCTCGATCCATGCGCTCTCGCCGTGCTTGTCCAAGATCGGAATTTCGAGGCGCTTATAATCGGTGAGGAAGGGCGCATCCTCGCCAAACTCGATGCGCGGTTGATCAGCGTAGATTGTGTGATAGTGATGCGGCGTACCGACATAGAGCATCGTACCATCGGGGACGAGGACGAACTCGGTTTCGGCAAGGCGCGCGCGGAGGTCTTGGCGCTTGCCGAGTGTGCCGCAGGTGTTGGGGACTTCTACGTCGTCGCAAATGATGATATCGGCGCGCGATCCGGTGATGTTGGATGTGATGCCTTTTGCCAGCATGGAAGGGTCGCGTAGCTCTATCATTCTGTTCACCGTGAAGCGGTCGCCCGCCCATGCTTCTGCGTTTTTGGGTTTTATACCGGCGGTGAGGGGGTGGCGCTCGAGGATGCGCTTTACATTCCCAACCATCTTTTTCGCCAGTGTAAAATCGGCGGCGAGGACGAGGATGCGCAAGGAGGGGTTATGGTAGAGCAGCCATGCGCAATACAGGCCGACGATTGTGCTTTTCCCAGCAGAGCGGAAGGCCATGAGGAGTTGGCGTTTATCACCGTGCAGCCAATTCCATTCCAGCCATTTTGCGATGTCTTTGTGGATATCGGGATAGCCGAGACCTGCGCGTTGATACCAAAGCGCGATGAAAATTTCGAGATCGGCCTTTGTCACGTCGTATCGTTTGCTTTGTTTATTGTAGGGAACGGGAAGGGTTTCCATGTGTGCATCCTTAAAATTACGCGCGGCCTAAATCGCCGTTGATTTGCAAAATAGTTTCGGCGAGGTCGGCTTGGGTTATTTCCTCCTCGGGGATTTCCGCCCATTGCGCGAGTTTTAAGAGCAGTTCGATATGCGCGATTGCGACTTTGCAGGCGTCGTGGTGGGATTTGAATTTTTTAGCTTCTTCGCTTGGTTCGGGTGTTTCCGATGCTTCATCTCCTTCCGGTTTTGGTTGCGTGGGTTTTGTCGCCTGCTCTTCGGCAAAGGCTTTGTAGGATTCGATGGCTGTCTTCACAGCATCGGGGAGAAACGCGGCAATGTGATTGCGCGTTTGGTCATCAATTTGGGGCATGTGTTTGAGGGCTTTCTTAGAGGCTTTTTATTTGAACCACCAAGACACGAAGGCACGGAGTTTTTTGCTTCTAAACACGTCAGGCTTCGCCTTCCTCGCAATGACAAAAAGTAAAACTCCGTGTCTTGGTGGTTTCATTCTTTTAAAATTTCGACACGATGTACCATTGGCTGCCGTTGCTTACGACGGTGATGGCGTTGTATTGGGCGTTTAGAGGTTGGCCGTAGCCGTCGGGGCCGGAGCCGCCTTGCTCTGTTACGGTGATGGTGTTGGATGAGCTATCGGTTTTTTTGATGGTGATGGTGCGGCCTATGGCCTCGCTTGCGTTGGCGGGGGGGAGGCGCGCGGTCATTACACCACCGAAGCTGGAGAGCAAATATGTATCGACCGCCATGTCGATATCGTATGTGCCTGTTCCATCAAAATATCGCGTATTGCCCGGCGCGCGGTTGGAGGATAGTACGAACCATTCCGCGCCATTGGATTGCGCCATCATGAAATCATTTTCCGCGCCGAGGAAGTAATCGCGCCCGTCCGGCCCTGCGCCGCCCGTTTCCTTGACCGTAATCACATTGCCGGAGCTGTCGGTTTTTTTGATTACCATCATTACGCCAACCGCATCGGCGGCATTGGGGAGGTTAACGGTTAGCGCGCCGCCAAAGGATGAAACCAAATGGACGGAATGGGATAAATCAAGGGTTACGCTACCGCTCGTATCGATAAATTCCGTGTCATAGCGTTGCAAGGTTGCGTTCATATCCGTACATGTCGTGCGTTGCAGGCGGTTTTTGTTGGGGAACCCTGCATTATAGGCGGTATATTCGCCGCCCGAAAGATCCCAAATTGCCGCACCGTCGCTGACCGAAAGCAGGTTGAAGATGCTCGTTTCAATTGATCCGGCCTCTAACTTTACGTTCGGGACGCTGTTAAAGCTTTCGGCATAGGGGTTAATGAGCAGCGTTTTATCGCAGCCCGCGCCGATGGTGAAGCAGCCCTGCGCCGTGCCGTTGACATTCGCCTCGCAATCGATGAAGGCGTTGTTATAGCGGCCTTCTTGGATATAAAAACCATGTCCGGTGGAGGCCGTACCAAGGGAGTATGCGCGGCAGGCGTGGAATTTGTTGGCGTTGGGGGTGTCGCCTGCGCCGCTGCGGTAGAGATGGAAGCCGTGGGTGGTGAATTGCTCGACCAAAACGCGGTCGAAATTATTCCAATAGCACGGGTTGTTTGTGTTGATATAACCGTCGAGCTGCACGCCGATATTGGGGGCGACAATGGTGATATCGGTGACGGCGGTTTGCACGACGGGGCGGGTGAGGCCGTAGAGTTTGATACCGATATCGCCGCCAGTGACGCGAAAATTATGCAGGGCGCAGTGGTCTTCGGTGACTTCGATGGCGTTGAAGCTTTGGTCGATGCATTTGAGGGTTGCGCTTTGCCCTGCTCCGATAAGGGATTTTTTCGCCGTCATGGTGATTGTGCCGCTGATCAGATATTCGCCGGCGGGGATATAGACCGTGTCATGCGAGGCAAGCGCGTTTTGGATAGCGGCGGTGTCGTTGGTGAGGCCATCGCCCACCGCGCCGAAATCCTTGATCGAGATTGCATCGCCGAGCTTGTCCGTGACGGTGCGCGTGCTTGCGCCGTTTCCAGTGGCGGTGAAATCGGGGGAGGTTGTTGCGCCGCTTAAATCCAGCGCAACGGGGTTGCCGTCACCATCGAAACCGAGACCTTTATTGGCGCGGGCGGTGCGGGCGGGAAGCTCTACATTGCCTGGGGTTTCGTGATCGGAATAGCGGAGCATTGTGTCATTCTCGCGGTTCACTTGTTGGAGGGCGGCGACCATGTAATCCAGTTCGGAGTTGATGGAATCCGCGCTGAAATCTCCGCCTTCGAGGAAATCGGTGATGCGTTCGATGGGGAGCTCGCGGGCAAGTGTGATGATGGCGTCTTGCGCGGGCGCGGTGTCGAATGTGACTGTGCCGCCATTTGTTTCGCCTTCTCCAGCGATGGTATATCCGCTCGCTTGCTTTGCGCCGTCGATATAGATGGCGAGGTCTTCGGATGCGAAGATCGGGAAGTTATAGCTGAATTCAGTTTGTGTGCCGTTGGCGACGAACCTATTGATAGGCTCGATATCGGGCATTTTGATGTGGGTCATGATGTGATCTCTATTTCATTTTCGTCATTGCATGGCTCGTCCATGCAATCCATTTGTCGGCATTTCCTTTGGCTGCTGGATTACACGGACAAGCCGTGTAATGACGAACCTAAAACAAGCCACCAAACGCGCTCAACGCGCTGCGGGTGCGGCTGTTTTCGTTGAGTTGGTTGCGTTGGAGGAGGTTTAGGCTTTGCCTTTGCGAGAGGGTTTGGTTCAGGGAGGCCTTTTTGAGTGTGTCTAGCTCTTCGCGCTGTGCGGCTTCTTCTTCGCTTTCATTATAAAGGCCGAGGATAACGGCTTCGCTCGACCCGTCGCCGGAGACAATTCCGCTTGCGCCTGTTAGTGCGTTTTGACGGGCGACGGCGCGTTTTAGGGCGCTTTTTCGGTCTATTTCGGATTGTGCGCTGGCGAGGTCTATTTGTGCTTTTTGTAAGGCGTTATCGGCGGCGATCTGTTGTTCTTGCAGGCGGTGCTGCGCCTCTAATTGCCTTTGTGATTGCTCGTTTTGTATAGCCGTATCGGCAAAACCGGCGGCGGTGCCGATGAGGTTTGTGGCGGATGTGAGTGATCCCATTTTGAGTTCTCCTTAATCATTAACTTTAATTTGTGTGACGACCGATAGCAGGGTGAAGGCCAACGGGTCGTCTTGTTCGATGCGCCATAGCGGGGCGGTCATATCGTCGTGCCAGCCCAAGGCGCGAATGGGGATATCGCCGCTAAAATTCGGTGGGGCGGCGTCGAGGATCTCGTCTTCACCCAATTGCCGCAGCGGGACATCGGCAAGGCCGCGTCCGATATCGAGCGCTAGGCTCTGCGTATCTTGCAGGCGGAAGATAGCCTCGATCAGGCGGATTTTGCGTCCTCCTCCGGCTGCGCTGGTTTCGGATGGGGGGAGAGGCTCTACGATGTGGGTGAAGGGGAGGCCGACTTCGATTGTGCTTGCGGGTTCGTTGAGGGTGATGCTCCCGCTGCTGACGATTTGTGGGGTTTTTACTTCGCCATCCGCGACGATGCTAACGGTTTGCCCTTCGAGGTGGTCGAGGCCGCTCCATATTGTTGCGGGGCTGCCTACTTCGCCGGTGAGGGCGGCGTCGAGATTTAGGGCATCGTCGAATTGTTCGATGCTGTATGCGCCGCCGCGTTCCATCAGCATAAAGACGTCATCGCCGACGGCGGCGACGGATTTTACGCTGCCGGTGCTATCGTGTTTTGTCCATGCGGCGACTTCTTCGGCGCGGTAGACGGTGAGAGTTACGAAGCTGCCGTCATCCATGATGATAAAGAGGAGGCGGCGTTTTTGGTCGTAATCCATGGCGATGGGGTTGTTGATGAGATGTTTGGAGAGCAGCGCGAGATCGGAGGATTGGTAGGCTTGCTCGACATCGGTATAGACAAATTCATGCACTTCGGCCTTATTACGGGCGATATACATGGTGGCACCATCAACATTGAGCGGTTGGATCATGCGGTCGATGACGGATCCTTGGCGCGTTTGGCGGGTGATCTGGACGCTCGCGGGGGTGAGGGGCGTGCCCGTGACCATCCATTCCGCGCCGGATGTGAAGACCTGGAGATGCCTTCCGGAGAAGATGCCGCGGATGGCGTTGACTTGGTCGGAGAGAATGGCGAATTCGATGGATTCATCGTCCAAGCCTTCGCCGAGGTCAAAATTGAACAGATCGCCGGATTTTGAGAACCACAGGCGGTTGGGCAAATCACGGCTGCCGCCCACCACGAGGCGGTCTTGGTGGAAGGCGACGGAGATGGGGTAGCCGCGAACTTCGCTAAAGGCTTGTTCGAACCAATCGATTGTCGGGTTGGTATCGGGGAGGCCTTGAAGGACATCGTTTTCATCCGCCTTTTCAACCACTGTGCCCGTTACGACGGTGGGGGAGTCGTAGTCGGTGATGATAATGTCGAGGCCTTCGACGCGCAGGCGCGTGTTTTCATGATTGGCGGTGAATACGTCTTCGGAGGCGGTTAGGGTTATGCTGCCTGTTGTTCCGCTTGGGGTTAGGGTCGCGGTGGATGAGGCGAATTTGTAGTAGGGTTGGTAGGTGATATTGGCGTCGGTGAAAAATTCCCAATCGCTTAGTGTCCATGTGCCAAGCGCGCTGCGGCTTAAGGTTTTGGGCGCGACATCGGGGTGGGTGAGCAGGAGTGTGTCCGCGCTTTGTGTACTCGCCAGATGCGGGATTTGTGCAAGGGTCCATGGGCTTGCAAGCGTGGTTTCTTTGACTCCGTTCAGGTAGATGTCGATTTGCGCATCTGTCACGACGAGCAGGTAGGTTTGCTGGGTGTTAAATTCAAATGCGATGAGTTTTCCGTCCCCTGCGGCGGCGTCGATATACCCTAGCCCCGCGCGGCGCGTTACGCCGCCGATCGGGTTGATAAATACATTTTGCAAGGTGAGCGCGCCATTTTCATAGGCGCGAAGATCCCCGCGCCCGAGCAGCTCGCGGTTTACCTCTCCGGCTGTGAAGGTGGTTTTGATATCACGTATACGTGTCATAGATCTTTCCTTTTTGACTTAGAATTCAGGCATAAAAAAACCCGCCTCAACGGGCGGGTTTTTGTGTCGATTTTATATGCGCTTAACGGTTAAACATCTTGAAGAACATCACGCAGGTGTTGTTCGGATTAGCAGTGTCATAAAAAGAATCTCGTCCTACCCCACTCCCGGCGTCCTTACATTCGTTATCAACAGTACCGTAATCGGCAAAAACGAGTCCTCGATTCGGATCCCCATCATCCATCTTTGTATCAATCGCCTGAGCAATAACCGTATTCACAACGCCATTCCTGCCCCCATTAATGTCACCGTTTAATCGTAAAACATGCATAGCACTATGCTGATTGCCTCCACCGACTACCATAGATCGATCAAAATACACCTCATAACCACCACCAAACTTACTAGCCAAATGCGTTAAACCATAAGTAGGCGCCCAAGGATTCGCACTACCGTCAACGCCGGAAATAATATCTGCAAGCGCCAAATGCTTCCAAAATTGAACAGATTCCGAACCAAAAGGGCTCGTCACAATATTACTAATCCATGAATGCGAATCCCTACCATCAGAGGCAATTCTACCATCCCCATCGCCACTCACACAATTAGGGGCTACACAGCCGGCAATCTGGTTTTCCGCGCGTGGCGCATCGCCTGGCTTGGCGCGGTATGTCCCGTAAAACGTATCGTTTGCCGCACTTATTTCATTCACTTGCTTTATGGTTGCGCTAATGCGAGCGTTTTCTATCATCGCCTGCCCCTTTAACACACCACCAACCAACAAACCGACGATGACCATCACAACCGCTAGCTCAACCAATGTAAATCCGTTTTGTTTTTGCATTTTTACCTCTCTTATTATTTTACAACATAACGCAATTTCTGACAAACATACACATCTCATATTGTTGGTCGGCCTATCATTCCACAAAATGATTGGTTATGTCCGCGCATCAATGAGAGAGAAGCTCTCGATCCGGTTGGGGGTGTCTTGCTGGGCGTCGGTTTGGCGGGCGGATTTGAATTCTTTTTCCGCCAGATCATAATGCGTTTCCGCGCGGCTTGTGCTTTCGGTCACGGGGATTGTGAATTCGGCGGAGAGTTTGGCGATTAACGCTTGGTCGAAATAGGGGGGGAATTCGCTCTCATCCGGGCGGAAGATGTAGGTGAGCACGACGCTATCGGCGTTGCAATGCAATGCACCACGCGAAATGCGATAATTTAGCCCCCTGCCCCGCGCGCCACTTCCCGCTGATATCGCGACAAGGAAATCATTGGGCAATGCAAAGGCGTTGGCGTAATCGGCAACGGGCGGTGTTTCGAGCTTTGTCAGCGCGACTTGCCCCGTGGCGAAGCTCCAGCGATAGGCGCTCAGGAGCGCATCGCGGACAGGTTCATATAACGCGCCAGCAATTTCGCTTTGCGCGCTGCCGTCGGTGAAGCTGGTGATTGGGGATGCGCCAATTCTAATGAGCGCGCGTGAGCACAAGGCTACGTCGTTGAGTGCCATGGTTTTATTCCTTTTGGGTTAATATAAAAGTGCAACCCTGCCGCTTTGGCTTGAAGGGAAAGCCGGTGGGGAGCGGCAGGGCTGCGGTCGATGTGATGGGGTGCGTTATCTCCATGCGGGGCTTGGCGAGCGGAGGTGTTTAACCTTGGGGGAGTGCTCTAGCCGTGAAGATAAGGGCGCGTTACGGATAAGCCGTAATCGCAACCTTATTGCCGCCGCAGGATGAGACGATGTAAAATTTCGTCTTTGGCGTTTCATCGACATCGACATTCGCGATAATCAGGTCGTTTTCGCGCAAGGTTTGCGCGGCTTTGTTAAAATACCCTTCCCCGGCGATATCGCCATCGCGGGTGGCATAGTGCCAGAGGGTGAAATTATTGGCGTAGGCGAGGACGCTAAGGTCGGCGGGGTTGTAGGGCATAAAAAACTCCGTTTTTTAGGTGACGGGTGACGGTGAACGGGTGACAGATGCGTAAAACCGTGACCTGTCACCCGTTACCTGTCACCTGATTAATCCGGTGTTTCGTCACAATTGATGACGACAACGCCGTTGCCGTCGATCAGGCCGGCGCCTTGGCTCATCATTGTGTTGACGAAATGCGATGCGCGGTCACCGTGCCAGCTAACGTCTGTCTCGACATCGGCGGCGCTTGCGTGCCCTACGGCTGTTTTGTGATACCAGAAGCATGAGCGGATATCGCTCCCATCGACTGGAAGGCCGGAATGCGGGATGAAGGTTGTGCCGAGGAACATTTTGGCCTGCGTTACGCCCGCAAATGGGAGGTTTTCGCTGCCGATATATTCCGCGTTTACAAACTCATCGATGGTGAGGAGCTCGCTCCATTGTTTCCAGCCAACAACGCAGTAACGCTGCGCGTCATCGGGAACATCTGCTTCGCCGAAGATTTCAAAAGCGTTGAGGATTTTATCCTTTGTCATGCCGACATTGCCGTCCGCGATAACATTTGTTGTTGCCGTATCGAGGGCATTGATGATCAGCTCATCCGTCTTGCGGCCCAAGGCGTTTGCACCGGCATTGGCGATAACCTGACGCTCGTCGATGTTGATTTTTAGCTCGTCAAGCTTGTCAATCCAGTCACCGGCGTAGTAATCGGAAAGGATTACTTCGACATTTGTGTGGTCGAGGGACATGACGGGCACGACGGCGTTGATGGCCTTTGTGCTGGCTGTTCCTGTGCCGACTTTTTGGAAGATGGCGGAGGAGCCGTTGACGTTGGATACGTTGCGCACAGTGCTGCGTAATTTCGAGCCTTGGCGTTGGTATGCTTCATGCACTTCGCGTTCGAACTGCTTGATGAAGGCTTGGTCGATTGATGTAGACATATTCTACTCCTTGGTAAAAAGTTTCATGTTAAGGGGGCGGTTGTCTCTGATCTTCAGAGGCCGTAAAGCAAAAGGCGAAGGCGTTATCTTTTGGTGGAGTTATCACTCACAGCATCCCCGCGCAGGCGGCGATCCATGCACACTAAACTTTAGATCCCTGCCTTCGCAGGGATGCTTAATTTGAGGCGCAAGTGTGGTGTTGATGACTTCAATCTAGGAAATAAATCCTATATTGTCAAGCGATAAATTTGCTTTTCTTTAAAAAATCGCGTATCATGCATTTTCAATAATAAAAAAGGATATTCACCGTGTTTGGAACCGCTTTTTCAAATCTGCGTACGCCGGAAAACCAAGAGCCGCAAATGACGCGTCGGCGTTATTCACGTCGCGCGCAAGATCAATGCGTATGCAAAATTGATGGTCAAATCTATCCCGTTACGGATTGGTCGATGGGCGGCGCGGCGATTAGCGCGGATACGCGCCCGTTCGGGGGGAATGATGCGGTGGAGTTGAATTTGAAGTTCAAGACCGGTGACGGCGTTATCGACATTTCCCAAAAGGCGCATATCGTGCGTAAAACCGCGCAGACGGTTAGCTTTGCGTTCGAGCCACTTACCAAGAGCAATCGAAATGCGTTCCAAGCCGTGATAGATGATTACGTGTCCGCGCGATTTTCGGATTAGTTTACTTCCCATCACCGTCATCCCCGCGGCGCAGCTTGCTGCGCTTGAACAGCGGGGATCCAGAAAAGTGAGCAGCTATGCTGCTCGCATATGGATCCCGTTTGTTTAAGCTCGCTTGCGCTCGCCAACGGGATGACGGCGGGGCTAATAGTCCCTACTTCC
>JBOEFZ010000042.1:0-35148 GCA_050633165.1 Alphaproteobacteria bacterium
GCGGAATGCCCGGCATGATGTAGTCGCTTGCCATTTTGCTCGCCGGCGTCGTTAAAAGCGTTTCTGCGGTTCGCATTTAGGTTGACTAAACTTACGATCCTCGAAACGCTTTTGCCTAGCCGGACAAACAAAATGACTGCGCTTTATTTGATCGTCGATCTTTTGCGTTCGAGTTGCGTCGGGCATCACCTCGCCTAGTTTTACTAGGCGTCGGCTCACCTTCCTAATCGAACGCAAAACCTCTTTGATCAACTCTAAATAATTAAAATCCCTGCGAGAGCGGGGATTTTTTATGTGTGGCGTCGTCAAAAGGCCTTCTGCGGTGCGCACTTACTTTATGTAAGCTTACGCTCCTCGGAGGCCTTTTTCCTTGTCAGATCGAAAAAATCTCTTTGATCAAATGTGTATAAGGAATTGAAGTATCCCCGCGAAAGCGTTTTTGTTGTCGGGGTGCTACGCGATGAGGGAAGGTAGTTAAGGTAAGTGTAGACTAGGTGTAGACATCCCAAACAGGTCGTCTGGATCAGAATCGTTGGCGTGAAATCCATCTGTAGCCCATGTAGGTACTATGCTTGCTTTGCCAATAGCACCTGATCCACCACTAGTAGTAGCTGTCTGGGGTGTGATGGTGTTTGTTGTTGTCCTTGTTGGAGATGTGCCATTTACCAAACCTTTGCTTGGTGCTGGAGGGACAGAGATAATGTATTGCTTTGGTGAATCACCATATTCTGGAGGAATGGCATCGTATGTACTTCTATATAGGTCTACATAGTATTCCTGCCAGTTTTTTAAAGCTTTTGCTAATGAATGTTTTAAATCTTTAGAAGCTTTAACATTTCTAGGTCCTGTGTAGTCGGTTACTAATGCGTCTAAGAACGATTCAGGGTCTGCTACGCGAATACCGCGCCTATATCCTTCTAGCCATTCTTCGTGTGTTGCGTGAGAATAGTTTGTATCCCGTTTAGGGGTCGATATTTGTCCTTGAGGTGTTGGAACCCGTGGTGAACCGTTTAAAAACATGGTTGCATCGTTTGTTATCATGCCTGCTGCGGCTTGCCGCATTGCAAGCATGTCTTGCATTAGAGTTTTCCCAGATTTTAGTGGTGCTGTTGTTCTATCTAGAAATGGTCCTGTATCCCAGTCTTCATCGATAACGTGTAGTGTGACAACATTTTCTATAGAGCCGTTCATGCGGTTCCAAAAGGCTGTATTTGTTCCTGGGTATGCAAAAACATCCGCAGGGTGACAATTTACAATACGACCATTATTCCCTCTGTATTTTTTTTCTTCAATAGCAGCAATAAGAGGATTTTGGTATTTTTGCATTCCTCTAATATTATACATTAGTACGATTTGTTCATCGTTAATAATTGTTTGAACGAATGCATCGGCATTGATATCAAGCATATTTTGAAGGCGCACTGCAGTGCCTCTTGCGGTGTAATGGTTTGCTAGCTGTCTTGGGGTGTACATTTGATTTGATATAAGTTCCCCTTCTTGAACGGGAATCATGTAATGTTCAAGGACGGGATAGCCATGATCAATCATCAGGGTTTCAAAAAAACGTAGATTTTGCACCTCGGGGACTTCGAGTTTTGCTTTTAACGCTGGTGTAGGTAGTGCGTCTGTTAGGTAAATATCACATGCGATACCAAAATTTGCGAGATTTGCAATGGAATCGCGTAGCATGTAATGGCCGGAAGCATTACGGCCAACTATAAATACAATTTTTGGCGGTGGTGCTGCCTGTGAAAAGCTCCCAGCTAGTGGTTTTGTATCTAACATTTTATAAAATACTCAGTCTAAATTTTTATCGCAATGCCGTCCCATGCGATGTTGAAAAGAATTTTGAAGCCTCTGGAGAAGGATTTGTCGTTTAGAATTCTTATATAGAGGTCATCTTCTCCAAATGTTACAAAGGCAAGCTTATTACCGTAAGCGTAAATACAATCATCATCGAAAAGTTCTTTTGGGAACCATCTATATTCAGCAAATGCACTACTAATCAGGTTTTTATTGCCCTCTTCGGCTGTAATTTTAAAACTCATTTTATCGGATAAAGTGGCCATTCTTTCTGAATGCATTTTGAACCAATCTTCACCAAGCCATTTTGTCCAATTATCGGGTTTTGCATTATGTAGGCAAAGTTCTCCACCTTCTTCTTTGGCGGTTAAGTAAACGTCGTTGAGTAATTCTTTAAAGCCGTCAACGCCTTGAAGTGTTCGGATTTCTCCTGTACGTTTTCTTACACCGCTACTCCCCAAAAACTCAACATCGGCTGCATCGAAGGCGGTTTCGATTTTTGTTATGGTTTTGGAGTTGGGTTGGTTGGTGCCGTTTTCTATGCGGGCGATGCCGGTTTGGGAGAGGCCGGCTTTGTCGGCGAGGTCGTGCTGGCTCCAGCCTAGGAGCGCGCGGGCGGCTCTTATCTGTTCGATGGTTGGCATGGTGGTCTCTCTCCTTTTCAAAGCCCTACTTTTTCTGTTTATACGCAGTAGAATTTTGGAATTCATACTATGTATACGTCTTTTTATAATGTGTCCAGTAAAAAAATTATATGGAAACACATTAATTCATAAAAAAATGATTATTCGATATTTTTTATATCTTTTTTGTTGACAGGGGTGCGGGTTTTTACTAAAACAAGCATATAAGGACATGAATTATACATATTCTTCATGTTTTTATATCCCCACACACGAAACTTTGAGGTTGGAATGGCTGGCTCTCCCCGCTTTTCCAACCTTTTTTTTGGCTGTGATCTTTTCGCTGTGGCGTTGTCAGATTTCACCTTGCGTAGCTTTACTACGCGGCGGCTCATCTTCCTAGCCACAGCAAAAATTTCTTTGTCAGATTTTCGTTCGCTCCGCTCACTATCACCTCGCGGCGCTAAAGCGCCTCCGGTGGGGGCGGCAAACGGTTGCCGGCGTCGCGGTCGCGATGCAAGGTTCACACAAGAGATTATACCTCTTCGCGGAGCTAACGCGTTGCGACTGCGACGCCGCGGCTTATGCCGCGCCCCTGCCGGAGGCTTGCAGAGCCGCGAGGCAATAGCGAGTATCGCGAGCGAATAAAGTGCTTGGGTTAAGCGCGGTTTCACATTATTTGAACTATATGCCGGAATTACCAGAGGTTGAGATTGTTAAGCGGGGGTTGGAGGGGGCTATCCTTGATGGGGTGGTTACGGATGTAACGCTGAACCGGCCTGATTTGCGGTTTCCTATTCCGCCTGCGTTGCCCGTCTCTTTGCAGGGGCGGCGAATCGTCTCTTTGCGGCGGCGGGGGAAGTATATTGTGGGCTTTGCCGATTCGGGGGACGGGTTTGTTTTGCATTTGGGGATGTCGGGGGTGGTGAAGATTATTCCCCCCGGTGACATCTATAAGCCGGAGAAGCATGATCATGTTGTGATGCGCATGGGTGATGGTGGCGTTATTGTTTATCATGACCCGCGGCGGTTCGGGTTTTTGGATGCGGTGCATGTCGATTCGTGGGAGGGCTATCCCGCCTTTGCGGCGATGGGGCCGGAGCCGTTAGGCAATGATTTTAGTGGCGAGGTTTTGGCGGCGGCGCTTGAGGGGCGGAAGGTGCCGATTAAAAACGCGCTGCTGGATCAGAAAATTGTGGCGGGGATTGGCAATATATATGCGTGTGAGGCGTTGTTTATGGCGAGGATTTCGCCAGAGCGCGTTGCGTCATCGGTGCAAGGCGTGCGGGCGGAGCGGTTGGCGGTGGCGGTGCGGGATGTTTTGCGCGCGGCTATCGAATCGGGTGGGAGTAGTTTGAAGGATTATTACCATACCGATGGGAGCCTAGGGTATTTCCAGCATAATTTTAAGGTTTATGATCGGGAGGGCGCCATGATTGACGGGCAATATCCAGTGAAGCGAATTGTGCAGGGCGGGCGCTCTACATTCTATTGTCCGGCGTTGCAAAAGTGAGGTGGCAAAAATTGTGGATGAAATGCTTGACAGTGCGGGGGCTAAAGGCTTATACATCTTCAATCTCGAATAATGTTTTAAGAGTTTAAGGAATTACAGACATGGCAAACCATGCTTCATCAAAGAAAAGAATTCGCCGCAATGCGGCTCGCGCGGAAATTAACGGTGCACGCCGTAACCGTATGCGTACATTTATCAAGAAGGTAGAGGCGGCGATTACTGCTGGTTCTTCCGACGATGCGCAGGCTGCTTTGAGGGCGGCTCAACCGGAAATTCAACGTGGAATTTCCAAGGGTGTTATTAAGAAGAACACTGCGGCACGGAAGATTTCACGTCTTTCTGCTTCTATTAAGGCTTTGAAAAAAGCTTAATCAAAAGTCGTGAAGTTGCGTGTGTATTAGCTCGCGTTTCGCGCAATAATTGAAATTATAATCCTATGTATAGCCCGCTGAGCAAACGCTTTCGGGCTATCTTTGGTTTTGGCGCCTTAACCTTTGAACGATTATTTCGTTTTGAATTTTTTTTGCATGTTTTGGGAATGTTCTCATTGTCAGGGGGAATTTTTTTGGTGTAAGTTATTCACATCAAGACAGAGAAAAAATGAAAAAAGTTGTTTAAAACTTTTTTTGATCTAAGGGTAAATAGCAGCAAAGGGCACGGTTAGTGTGCGTTTTGACGTGTTTTATCGTGTGTTTCTGTGTGCGTTTTGGCCTTTGTCCGAAACGTGAATGTGGGGATTATATCACGTGTTTGATCATACGGTGCGCCGTTCCTGATCGTCGAAGATATTAGTCTGATTAAAATGAAGTAAAATGCTGTGAATTTCAAAAAATATGAAGTTTGCAAACCCTGTTTCTGTGCCTTTTTCGGGCGGTGGAGCAGTTGATGTTGATTGAGTGGATAATGATGCAGTCGGTAATTTGCGGCTCTGTAGCATTCTTTAATCGAGCAGCTGGAATTTTAAACGCTATATATATGTAAGGAGTAAGCAAGTATGTCAGACCTGAGTGGTAAAACCGTCGCCCTAATCCAGGAAAATGCCGAATATCAGGAGGCATCTTTGGAACCTAGTAAAGAAATTATGGAGGTTTGGAAGAAGGTTTACTCTGACATGCGTGGTGAATTTGGTGAAGCAATTTTCCGGAGCTGGTTGAAGCCCCTTACGCTTCAGGCGTTTTATCACGGGACGATGGAAGTTTCTGTTCCGACACGTTTTATGCGCGATTGGATTCAAAATCATTATGCGGATCGTATTTTGGCGATGTGTAGTGAGCCTAATGACGAGATTAAGCGTCTTCAGATCGTTGTTGTGCAAAATGCGATTTTGGATGAGCCGATTGAGGTGAGTAAAAATGCGCCGGCAAAGGCGAATGCGAATCATGATGCGCAGGCCGAGCTTGATGCGCAATTGGCGGAGATTTCTTCGCCTCTTGATGAGCGTTTTACCTTTGATAGCTTTGTCGTTGGTAAGCCAAATGCCCTTGCCCATGCCGCCGCGCGCCGTGTGGTGGAGAGCATGGCGATTCCGTTTAACCCGCTCTTTATCTATGGTGGGGTTGGCCTTGGGAAGACGCATTTGATGCATGCAATTGCGCATGCGATGGGTGAGCATTGGCCGGATAAGAATGTGATGTATCTTTCGGCTGAGAAATTTATGTATCAATTCGTGAAGGCTTTGCGCTCCGATTCGGCGATGCAATTTAAGGAAATTTTCCGCTCTGTTGATGTGTTGATGATTGATGATATCCAATTTATCGCCGGTAAAGAGAGCACGCAGGAAGAGTTTTTCCATACGTTTAACGCCCTGATTGATCAAAATAAGCAGATTATTATTTCCGCCGATAAGGCACCGGGTGATTTGGCGGGTATTGATGAACGTTTGCGTTCGCGCCTTGCATGGGGGTTGGTTGCGGATGTGCATCCGACGACATATGACCTGCGCTTGGGAATTTTGCAGACAAAGCGGGAGCAGTTGGGCGCGGATGTGCCGGATGCTGTGCTTGAGTTTTTGGCGCTTAAGGTGACGAGCAATATTCGTGAGCTCGAAGGGGCACTTAACCGGATTGTTGCACATGCCGATGTGACAAAGGCGGAAGTGACGCTCGAGAGTACGCAAGATGTGCTACAAGATTTGCTCCGTGCCCATGATCGCCGGATTACGATTGACGAGATTCAGCGCAAAGTGGCGGAGCATTATAATCTGCGCCTTACCGATATGCATTCGGCGCGTCGCGCCCGTAATGTCGCAAGGCCGCGTCAGGTTGCGATGTATCTGGCGAAGATTTTAACCGCGCGGAGCTTGCCCGAGATTGGGCGTAAATTCGGCGGGCGTGATCATACGACTGTGATGCATGCGGTGCGCAAGGTTGAGGAATTGATGGAAGAAGATGCGCAAATTGCACAGGATGTGGATGTCGTTAGAAGAGCGTTAACTGGTTGATTTTCCGCCCTTTGCCTTTAGGCGTCGTTATTCTGCGGTCTCGGAAATGCTTATGTACCTTTTGTGCACTCCGCTTTCCTCGCCTTGAATGTCTAGCCTGAAGACAAAAATCGAAAATATTTTTGTGATTGAAAAAAACAAAAACGAAAAACGCGTGGGTTTCTCCTTTCCTGCGCGTTTTTTTTCGTCTAAAAATATTGTTATGACACACACAATCGAAGAAGTTCGGGCACTTTATCAAAAGCCTTTGTTGGATCTTGTATTTGAGGCGGCGGGGGTGCATCGGGCGAATCATGATGCTTCGGAGATGCAGATGTGTACGTTGCTTTCGATCAAGACGGGCGGGTGCGCCGAGGATTGTAAATATTGTTCGCAATCGGTGCATAATAACGCCGATCTTGAAAAAGAGATTTTGATGAAGACGGAGGCGGTGCTTGCGCAAGCCAAGGCCGCGAAAGAGGCCGGATCGACCCGTTTTTGCATGGGGGCGGCGTGGCCTCGGGTGCTTGATGGGCGCGCGTTTGATCGTGTTTGCGATATGGTGAAGGGCGTGTCCGATATGGGGATGGAGGCGTGTGTGACGCTTGGTATGTTGACCGAGGGACAGGCGGTGAAATTGAAAGAGGCCGGTTTGACGGCGTATAATCACAATCTTGATACGTCCGAGGAATTTTACGACAAAATCATTACCACGCGGAATTACCAAGATCGCCTTGATACGCTTAGTAATGTTGCGAAGGCCGGAATATCGGCGTGTTGCGGTGGGATTTTGGGGCTTGGGGAGAGTGAGGATGATCGGATTTCGCTGCTGCATACGCTCTCGAACCTTGATCCGCAGCCCGAAAGCGTGCCGATTAATATGCTTGTACCCGTTGAGGGGACGCCGTTGGCGGAGGTTAAGCGCCTTGATATATTCGAATGGATACGCTGCATTGCTGTGGCGCGGATTTTGATGCCTAAGGCGATGGTGCGGCTTTCGGCAGGGCGGCTCGAGATTAGTAAAGAGGCGCAGGCGATGGCGTTTATGGCCGGTGCGAATGCGATCTTTACGGGGGAGAAGTTGCTCACGACGGCCAATCCCGAGGCGGATTTTGATTATGAATTGCTTGATACGCTCGGGATGAGCCCGCGCGCGCCGTATAAGGACGAGGCCGCAGTATCCGCCTCCGCCGAAGCTACGGCGGGACAAGGGTGCGGTAAGCCGGGTGGTTGCGGATGTGCGCAGCAAGCAGCATAAATTTATTTTCCAAGCATCTTGGTGATTTGCGGGATAAGGGGCGGTATCGATCTCTTGTCTTGCCTCATGGCGTTGATCTTAGCTCGAATGATTATCTTGGCATTGCGGGGGATGGATTGCTGCGCGATGTGGCAGTGGCGTATTTGCAGCAAGGTGGGGATATTGGCGCGGGTGGGTCGCGGTTGTTGCGCGGGCATTGCGCGGAGCATGCGGCGCTTGAGGATTATGCGGCTGAGTTTTTTGCTGCGCCTCGGGCGCTATATCTCTCATCAGGGTATCAGGCGAATGTGACATTGTTCCAGACATTATGCGGGCGGCATGATGTGATTATTTTCGATGAGTTTGTACATGCGAGCGCGCGGGAGGGGATACAAAATTCTCATGCTGCGCGAATTAAGGTGCAGCATAATGATGCGGGCGCGTTCGAAGATGCGTGCAAAAAAGCGCAGCAAAATTGTAAGGGGCGGATCTGGATTGCGGTGGAATCGCTCTATTCCATGGATGGGGATGTTGCGCCGTTGCGGGAATTGATGGAGATTGCGCGGCGTTATGATGCGATGTTGGTGGTGGATGAGGCGCATGCGTCGGGTGCGCTCGGGGCAGGTGGGCGCGGGTTGGCGTATGAACATTACGCTGGGTATGTAGATCCTGCGATCAAGTCGCAGGATGACGATGTTTGGGATAACCTCATTACCTTGCATACTTGCGGGAAGGCGATTGGGGTTGCGGGGGCGATTTTGTGTGCTTCGGATGAGGTGGTGGAGATGATGATTAATGCGGCGCGGGGCTTTATTTATTCCACCGCGCCGATGCCGATGCAGGCGCATTTGGTGCAGCAATCTTTGCGGATTATTGATGGTGATGAAGGCACGCGGCGGCGGGAGAAGCTTGCTGCGCTTAGCGGAAAAGCGCAGCAATTTTTTGGTGGGAGCGGTTCTTGTATTGTGCCGATCATGATTGGGAATGATGTGCGCGCGGTTGAGGTTGCGGAGAGATTGCAAGAATCCGGCTGGGATATTCGCGCCATCCGCCCGCCAACCGTGCCGGAGGGAACAGCGCGGCTGCGGCTTAGCTTGAGCGCGGCGCTAGATGAGGGGCAGTTGGAGGCGTTTGCTACGGATTTTGTAGGGGTTAAGGGTTTGGTGTAGTCCAGTCTGGCTTTTCTTGAGCTATTGGTGATTCAAAATCGAAAGGATCTCTTAACCGTCCTTGTGCAATCCATTGGCGTAATATTTGTTTATCTAAAAGAAGGCCATTGGTTATTCTTATTGGTTCTTTACCTAATTGTGTTGCATGATAAGGCGCGTTTTCTTGTACGTCGGGTCTTATGATTATATCAGGTGTGAAACCTGAAATTTGCTCTGCTTTTTGAAGGTCTGATGTGATAAGTGCTATTTCAGCCCAGGGAACTCTATAACGATGCGAATTTCCGCGAAAGCTTGTTAATGGGTGATCGTTTGTTGCCGCAAGTTCAGGTGTATCATAGGGGGCGAGTATGATGATTGTAAAAGTTGAATCATCCAAAGAAAAAGAGGATGGGTTTATTTGATCTTGTGCGAAATGGATTCCATAGCTGTTGTGTAAAAGAATTGTTCCGCCTGCGTGCCCCGATCGCTCTCCACGTAAGGAGGCGTAGCGTATAGGGTAAATGTCATCGGGGGTAAACGGTGTAATCATGCTTTTTTATATTTCCGTAATGCTTCCTTGTCAAGAAGTTATGGTATTTCCGGCCTGAATTGTTTACAAATATTTCTATGACCAACAGATGCATTATTACGGGCACGGATACGAATATTGGGAAGACGGTGGTTTCGGCGATGCTTACGCTGGCGCTGGGGGCGAGTTATTGGAAGCCTATTCAGGCGGGTATTGAGGGCGGGGTGGATGCTAAAGCGGTGCAGAAGATGACGGCGCTGCCGACTGAACGCTTTTTTCCGGAAAGTTATGTGCTCTCCGAGCCGTTATCGCCGCATCGTTCGGCGGAATTGGACGGGGTGGAGATTGATTTGGATGTTCTTACCATTCCCAAAACCGACGGGCCGTTGATTATTGAGGGGGCGGGCGGTTTGATGGTTCCGTTGACGCGGAAGAATTTGCTCGTGAATTTGTTTAAGCGGTGGAATGAGCCTCATAGTGGTTATGGGCGCGTGCCGGTTATTTTGGTCGCGCGGACGGGGCTTGGGACGATTAATCATACTTTGCTCTCGCTGGAGGCGCTTTGGAGTCGTGATATTCCCATTCATGGTATTGTGTTTGTGGGGGAAGATAACCCCGATAATATGCAGACCATCGCGGAATTTTCTGGTGAAAAAGTGCTTGGGCGATTGCCGATGCTTGACTCTTTGAACGCGAAAACGCTAACTAACGCCTTCGATGAAAATTTTGATATTGATGATTTTTAGGAAGGAGCTTTCCTGAATATGGCTAGGGTATCCCCGATTTGGCATCCAATGACGCAGCATAAGATTGCGGGCGCGGAGATTTATGTTGAGCGTGCGGAGGGTGCATTTTTGCATGCGCGCGGTGGTCGGGCGATACTGGACGGGATTTCGTCGTGGTGGGTGAATACGCACGGGCATTGTCATCCGAAAATTGTGAAGGCCGTGCAGGAACAGGCCGCGAAGTTGGAGCAGGTGATTTTTGCCGGCTTTACGCATGATCCGGCGGAAAATTTGACGCGGAAATTGCTATCGACCGTGAAGGCGGCGTTTGATGGGGCGGATGGTGATCCGCTCGAATTTGCGTTTTATTCCGATAGCGGTTCGACGGCGATTGAGGTTGCGCTCAAGATGGCGGTGGGGCATTTCAAAAATTTGGGGCAAGAGCGGACGAAGATCCTTGCGCTGGAGGGGGGGTATCACGGTGATACGTTCGGGACGATGTCCGCCGGGGCGCGTGGGGTGTTTAACGAAGCCTATGCGCCGTTTTTGTTTGAGGTTGAGCATTTGCCGTTTCCGCATAAGGGCGCGGAGAAAAAGGTGCTGGCGCATTTGGAGCGCTGGTTGAAGGAGCATGGGAAATCCTGCGCGGCGTTTGTGTTTGAACCGCTTGTCCAAGGCGCGGCGGGGATGCAGGTTTATAGCGCGGATGTACTCGCGCAAATGGCGAAGATGTGCCGTGGCTATGGCGTGCTTTTGATTGCGGATGAGGTGATGACGGGGTTCGGGCGTACGGGCGGCATGTTTGCGAGTGCGGAGGCGGGGATTGTTCCTGATTTATTATGCCTGTCCAAGGGGTTGACGGGCGGGTTTTTGCCGATGGGGGCGACGCTTGCGACGCGTCCGATCTATAAGGCATTTTATCATGATGATAAGGCGCGGCAATTCTTTCATTCCACGAGCTTTACGGCCAATCCGATGGCGTGCGTGGCGGCGTTGGCGAGTTTGGAGCTTTGGGAAGAGGAGGGCACGCTTTCTAATATTAAACGCATCGAGAAGCAGCATAAAAAGGCCGCCGGATGGTATGCCGCGCGCCCCGATATTACCGATGTACGTGTGAAGGGCGGTATTTTTGCCGTTGATGTGCGGGATGATGTGAATGGCTATCTCTCGAGTCTTGGGAATGAGGTTTATGATTTCATGCTGGCACATGACGTGCTTCTCCGCCCGATCGGGAATACGGTTTATATTTTGCCGCCTTATTGTATTGAGGAAGCGGATCTGGAACGGATTTACGAGACGCTCTGGCGGGCGCTCGATGCTGTGCGTGATGCTAAAACGGGTATAAAAGAAGCGGCTTAGCGCATAGGGCTTGAACCTATTAGCCACTATGCTAACCTGTGATTCCTTAATATTGATAAGAAAGAGTTTTTCATGAAACTGAGCATTGAGCGCGCAGCTTTATTACGATCATTGAACCATGTGCAGAGCGTTGTGGAGCGGCGGAATACGATTCCGATTCTCTCTAACGTGTTGTTGAAGGCGGACGACGGGATGTTGTCTTTGGCGACGACGGATATGGATTTGGAGATTAACGAGTCTGTCGCGGCGAATGTGAGCGAGGCGGGGGCGACGACGGCGCCGGCGCATACGCTTCATGATATTGTGCGTAAATTGCCTGATGGCGCGGATGTTGAGCTTAGCCTGAATGCCGAAGGGACGCAGATGGTTGTTAAGGCCGGACGTTCGCAATTCAAACTTTCTTGCCTGCCTACTACGGATTTTCCGGAGATCGGCGCGGGGGAGTTGCCGACTGGGTTTGCTATTCCGGCGGCGGATTTACGGGCGTTGATTGATCGTACGAAATTCGCGATGAGTACGGAAGAAACGCGTTATTACCTTAACGGGATTTATTTGCATGAGGCGGAGCAAGAAGGTGTGCAGGTTTTGCGCGCGGTTGCGACCGATGGTCACCGTTTGGCACGATTTGAGATGCCCTTGCCCGAGGGTGCGGCGGCGATGCCGGGGATTATTATTCCGCGTAAGGCGATTGGCGAGTTGCGCAAGCTTTGTGATGAGGCGGCGGATGCTATCTCTATTTCTTTGTCCGAGAGCAAGATTCGTTTTGCCTTTGATCATATCGTTTTGACATCGAAATTGATCGATGGAACGTTCCCCGATTATCAACGTGTGATCCCCGAGGGGAATGACAAGATTGTCGAGGTGGATGCCAAGGCGTTGACGTCCGCCGTTGACCGTGTATCGACGATTTCCGATGGCAAATCCCGCGCGATCAAGATTGCGCTTAACGGGAAGCAGATGACGGTTTCTGCGTCTTCTGCGGAATCCGGCAGTGCGACGGAAGAGGTTGAGGTGAATGGTGAGACGGATATCGAGATTGGCTTTAATGCGAAATATTTGCTTGATATCACATCGCAGATTGAGGGTGAAGGATGTCGTTTGACGCTTGCTGATCCCGCTTCGCCGACGATTATTCAGGATAATTCCGACCCGAGTGCGCTTTATGTGCTTATGCCATTGCGTGTGTAACGGGTCATTCTTAGATGTGAAAAGTCCCCGTCTGTGCGGGGATTTTTTTTGAGTGCGGGTATAGGCAGAGCCTTTACAATTTAAGAAAATTTTCCTATAGTGATTTTTATGAATTGTTTAAGGCGAGATAGAAAATATGGTGAAGGTGGCGTTTTTATTTTTCATAAATTCGGCACATTGCCCCCCTCCCCCCTCTTTATGACGAACAAAGTGAAGGACGTTATAAACTTTATAAAAAAACAATAGGTTATGGTTATGAAGGCAGTATTTTTAGATTTTGCGACTTATTATCCCGAAGGGCTGGACGTGGCGGCGTTAGAGGCTTCGGTGGATGATTTTGTTTTTCATGATTTTACCGCGCCGGAGGATATTATTGATCGGGTTAAGGATGCGGAGATAATCCTGACCAATAAATGCAATATCACGGCGGAGGTGATCGCGGCGTGTCCGGATTTGAAAATTATTATCGAAGGGGCGACGGGGTATAATAATATTGATGTGGATGCGGCGCGGGATGCGGGGATTCCGGTTTGTAATGTGAAGGGCTATTCCACGCCGAGCGTTACGCAGCATGTATTTGCGTTTATCCTCGCGCTCAATACGCGGGTGACGGAGTACCATAAGGATGTGCAGCAGGGGAAGTGGGAAACGGCGCGTGATTTTTGTTTTCTGGATTACCCGATTTATGAGCTGGCGGGGAAAATGCTCGGTATTATCGGTTATGGTGATTTGGGGCGCAGTGTTGAGGGGATTGCTAAGGCCTTTGGGATGGAAGTTTTGCTTGCTGATCATAAAGACGTACAGGAAACACGTACGGGGCGTACGCCTTTTGCTGATGTGATTGCGCGGAGTGATGTGATTACGCTGCATTGTCCGTTGATGGATAATACGCGGGATTTGATTGCGGCGGCTGAATTGGCGGCGATGAAGGATAATGCCGTGCTCATTAACACCGCGCGGGGCGGGATTGTTAATGAGGGGGATTTGGCCGATGCGTTGCGGCGCGGCGTGATTGGCGGGGCGGGTGTTGATGTGCTTAGCCAAGAGCCGCCGCGGGACGGGAATCCGTTGCTTGACCCAGATATTCCGAACCTCATTCTCACCCCTCACACCGCTTGGGCGAGCCGCGAAGCGTGTCAGCGTTTATTTGATCAATTGGTGGAGGTGATTGATGGTTTTAAAAGCGGTGAATTGATGAACAGGGTGGCGTGATGGAGAATATAATTATCTATTTGCTCGGTTTTCCGGGGACGGGAAAATTGACGATCGCCAAAGAGATTTGTGCGCAAGCGGATGTACGTCTTGTTGATAATCATTTGGTTTGTAATCCTGTTTTTTCGTTGATTGAGAGCGATGGGAAAGCGCCGCTTCCTGAAAGGGTATGGAGCAATGTTGCGAAAATTCGGGAGGTTGTTTTTGATACGATGGTGAATTTGTCGCCTGCGGATCGTAGTTTTGTTCTGACGAATGTTTTGACGCAAAATGATAAAGATGACGCGATTATATTTGAAAAAATGTTGTGTGCGGTGCGGGCGCGGAAGGCAAAATTTTTACCTGTGCGTTTGTTAATTGACGAGCAAGAAAACTTAACGCGTGTTATCTCGCCGGAACGTAAATTGAATATGAAGTATATTGGCCCCGAAGGTTTACTTCGGGTTCGTAAGGATAATGCGGTATTTCAATCCGGTCATGAGAATGAGCTGAGTTTGGATGTTACGGATTTACCTGCGAAGGAAGCCGCGCGGATTATTTTGGGGCATGTGGCGGCATGCTGAAGTGTTTTGTTTATATTTTTGTTCGTGCGGGGGTGGCCTAGATGTCTCATTTCTCCTCCCTTTCCTTAACCAATTTCCGGTGTTATGAGGCCGCGCGGGTTGATGATTTATTATCCGGTTTCGTGGTTTTGTATGGCGCGAATGGGGCGGGGAAGACGAATGTGCTTGAGGCGGTTTCCATGCTTTCGCCCGGGCGGGGGTTGCGGGGTGCTAAGGCGATTGAGATGCAGCGGCGTGATGCGGGTGCGCCATGGGCGGTGGCGGGGGAGCTGGCGACTGATTATGGGCCTGTACGTCTCGGCACGGGGATAGAGCCGCAGAGCGAGAAGCGGATTGTCCGCATCAATGGCGAGACGGTGCGCGGGCAAAATGCGTTGGCGGAGCATGTGGCGTGCGTTTGGCTAACGCCGCAGATGGATCGGCTTTTCCTTGATTCAGCGGGGCAGCGGCGGCGGTTTTTGGATCGGCTTGTGTTTACCTTTGATGCGGGGCATTCGGGGCGGGTGAGCCGGTATGAAAATGCGATGCGGCAGCGTTCGAAGGTTTTGCAAGAGGGCGGCGATGCGGCGTGGGTGGATAGCCTTGAGGCGCAGATGGCGGAGACGGGGTGCGCGATTGGCGCGGCGCGGCTGGCGTTTGTCGAGCGGTTGCAGGGCGCGTGCGAGCAGTTTGGTACGCTGCATTTCCCGCTGGCGCGGATGGAGGCGCGGGGGGCGGTGGAGGATTTATTGCGCTCGGGCGCTTCGGCGCTGGAGGTGGAGGATGTTGTGAAGCATCAGCTTCGTGAAAGCCGTGGGCGGGATGGGATTGTTGGCGGGGCGATGAGCGGGCCGCATAAATCGGATTTGTATGTCGTTTATGCGGATAAGGATATGGAGGCGGCGCAATGCTCGACGGGGGAGCAAAAGGCGCTTTTGATCGGGATTATTCTTGCGCATGCGGCCTTGATTAAGGGGGAGCGCGGCGCTGCGCCGATATTGTTGCTCGATGAGGTTGCGGCGCATCTGGATGAGGGGCGGCGTGCGGCGCTTTATGATCTGCTCGGCGGTTTGGGTGGGCAGGTTTGGTTGACAGGGACAGATCGGGAGTTGTTTGCGGCGCTTGATCCATCTTCGCCAAGGCTTCGCCGTGACAAGGGTGATGCGCAGGCGCAGTTTTTCGAGGTTGCGAATTCTGCTATTCGAAAGATTGTAGGAGAGCTATGAGTTTATCATTTTCCTCTTCTGTGCCAATCGAAATTCTTAGGCAGTTTTTGGTTTGGGGTTTGGTGGAGAAATCGCGGAGGATTATGTTGTTTTGGGCGCAGTGTTCCAGGAAGCCGCGCGCGTCTTTCATCTCGGCGAGGAAGAAGTTGGCGTCGGTGTCAAAGATGCGAATGACGGCGGCGGAGGTTTTGAAGGCTTCTATGACGCGATTTCGTTCGGTTAGGAGTTTGGCGATGTTTTCTTTTGCGATCGTTTGGATTTCCGGTGATAGGACATGGAAGGCGGCTTCGATGCTGGCTTGGGGGAGGGGGTATGCGTCCAGAGCTTTGGCCTTTACCAGTGCGACGAAATCGGTGTCGGAGGCGATGAAGCAGCCCATGCGCATTCCCGCAAAGGCATAGGATTTGGAGAGGGTGCGCAGGATGATCATGTTTGGCGCGGTGTTTAGGTCGTCTAAAATTGAACCTTGGGCGGAGAATTCGGCGTAGGTTTCATCGACGATCACGATGGCTTTGCCCTCCAATGCGGCGGCGATGCCGAGGATGTCGATGTGGTCGAAGCTGTTTCCTGTTGGATTGTTGGGGGAGCAGAGATAGACGAGTTTGACTTCTGGCTTGCTCGCATTTTCGATGATGGATTGTTGGTCGAGAAGGTATGTGCTGTCTTCTTTGATAAGCGGAACTTCGATGACTTTGGCGGGCATGGCGCGGGCGTCTACGCCGTACATGCCGAAAGCAGGCGTGTTGATGAGGATGGCGTCTTTGCCTGGCTCGCAGAATATGCGGGTGAGGATCTGGATTGCTTCATCCGCGCCGCGTGTCATGACGATTTGGTTTGGCTCTACGCCATATGCGTGCGCGTAGGCGAGGGCGAGTTCGGGCGGTTGTGGCTTTGGATAGCGGTTTAGGCCTTCTAATCCCGGTAGTGGGTAGGGGTTTTCATTGGCGTTCAGGAAGATGGTTTCGTCATTCTTCTCTACTTCCATCCCCGCGGAAACATAGCCGTCGAGATCAATGAAATGCGGGCGGATAAGGGATTTGATTTCTTTTTTCATTTTTGTTGTTTTTCAATGCTTTGCTATGTGTAAAAGCCGCAGGAAAATGCGGTTTTTTCTATGATTGCTTATGTCTGCATGCTATACAAAAACGGTAATAAAAACAAAGAAAAAGAGATCCTGATTTTTATCAGGATGCGAGAGATAGAATTTATGAGTGATGCAGTGGAAAATACCAATCCTACGGGCGGGGATAATGATGAGTATGGGGCGGATTCGATTAAGGTTTTGCGGGGGCTGGATGCTGTGCGGAAGCGTCCGGGGATGTATATTGGGGATACGGATGATGGGACAGGCCTGCATCACATGGTCTATGAGGTTGTTGATAACGCGATTGATGAGAGCCTCGCGGGGTATTGTGATCGGATTGATGTGATTTTGAATGCTGATGGCTCTGTTACCGTGAAGGATAATGGGCGCGGGATTCCGGTTGGGGAGCATTCGGAAGAGAAATGCTCGGCAGCGCAGGTGATTATGACCCAGCTGCATGCGGGTGGTAAGTTTGATGATAACTCCTATAAGGTTTCGGGCGGTTTGCACGGGGTTGGTGTTTCGGTTGTTAATGCGCTCTCGGAATATCTCGATCTGAATATCAAGCGTGAGGGCAAGGAATGGCATATGCGTTTCCGGATGGGGGATGCGGGGGAGGATTTGGTTCCGATTCGTGATCTGGATGATGGTGAGCGGACGGGGACGCAGGTGACGTTTTTGCCTTCGCCCGATACGTTTGCGATGACGGAGTTTGATTTTAAGACGCTGGAGAATCGCTTGCGCGAGTTGGCGTTTTTGAACTCCGGTGTGAATATTTATGTTTCTGATAAGCGGGCGGAGAATGAAGAAGAGTGGCAGGTTTCGCATTTGCATTTTGAGGGCGGGATCGAGAGCTTTGTTGAATATCTGGACCGTACGAAAAAGCCGATGCTGGATAAGCCGGTTTCCTTGACGACGCATGATGATGCGAGCGGGGTTACGGTTGAGGCGGCGCTCGAATGGACGGATGCGTATCATGAGACGATGCTGTGTTTTACCAATAATATTCCGCAACGTGATGGCGGGACGCATTTGGCGGGCTTCCGTGGCGCGTTGACGCGTGTGTTGCAAAAATATACCGAAGAGAAGGGCTTGCTTAAGAAAGAGAAGTTCAAGCTTACCGGTGAGGATATGCGTGAGGGGCTGACATGTGTTTTGTCGGTGAAGGTTCCTGACCCGAAATTTAGCTCGCAGACGAAGGATAAGTTGGTTTCATCCGAGGTTCGGCCCGTGGTTGAGGGCGCGATTGGTGCGAAATTGGCGGAGTGGCTGGAGGAGAATCCGGCGGAAGGTAAGGCCATTGTTGCCAAGATTTCCGAGGCCGCGATGGCGCGTGAAGCGGCGCGGCGGGCGCGGGATTTGACGCGGCGTAAGGGCGTTATGGATGTCTCGAATTTGCCGGGAAAGCTTGCGGATTGCCAATCGAAAGATCCTAGCGTATCCGAGCTGTTTATCGTTGAGGGGGACTCGGCGGGTGGTTCGGCGAAGCAGGCGCGGGATCGTCATAATCAGGCGATTTTACCCCTGCGTGGGAAGATTTTAAATGTCGAGCGGGCGCGATTTGACCGGATGCTCGGGAGTCAGGAATTGGGGACGATGATTACGGCGCTTGGGACTTCTATTGGGCCGGATGAGTTTAATATCGAAAAAGCGCGCTATCATAAGATTGTCATTATGACGGATGCGGATGTTGATGGATCGCATATCCGTACGCTTTTGCTGACGTTCTTTTTCCGGTATATGCCGGAGGTGATCGAGAGGGGCTATCTCTATATCGCGCAGCCGCCGCTGTTTAAGGTGAAGCGCGGGAATGCGGGTGAGGTTTATCTGAAGGATGAGCGTTCGCTGGATGATTATTTGATCAATGTTGCGCTTGGTGATATGGCGATTATTGATGGATCTGGCTCGACACGTACGGGCAATGATTTGGAAGATTTGTTACAGCAAGCGCGGAAATTGCGCAATTCTATCAATGCGTTAACGCAGCGCGCGGGGAATCGTCGTGTAATTGAACAGGCCGCGATTGTCGGTGCGTTTGATGAAAGCGTACAGCGGGATGAAGCGGCGGGACGTACGCTGGCCGAGAAGGTTGTGGAACGTTTGAATGTCCGTGCGGCGGCGAATGCGAAGAGCTGGGAAGGGACGTACAGCATTGATGGCGGGTACACATTTTGGCGTACGCGTCGCGGTGTGACGGAGCGTGTGAAGATTTCCGCCGATCGTGTGCGCTCGCCGGATGCGCTGCGCCTTAACGGGGCGCGGGATTGGTTGCGCGAGGTGTTCGAATCGCCGGTTGAAATTCGTCAGGGGGATAAGGTTTTGGCGAATGTTAACGGCCCTGCCGCGCTTTATGATCGTGTGATGGAGGCGGGGCGTAAGGGCATGACGATTTCCCGTTATAAGGGGCTTGGTGAAATGAATCCGGAGCAGCTTTGGGAAACCACGCTTGATCCGAATGTGCGGACTTTGTTACAGGTCGAGGTCGCCGATGCGATCAAAGCGGATGAAATTTTCTCAACCCTGATGGGCGATGTCGTTGAGCCACGGCGGGAATTTATTCAGGATAATGCGTTGAAAGCGGCGGTTGACGCTTAAAAAGCGTCCATATTTGCGCTCTGGACGTCGTTAAATTTCACCTCGCGTACGGAAGTGTACGCTTCGGCTCATTTGCCTCGCCACTTGGCGCTTTTTTTCTTGTCATCCCGAGTGAGGCACAGCGAAGTCGAGGGATCTTCCTTAGGTTGCTGCTTGGTCATATTTCTCCACTTCCTAATGGTCGGCAGTTTGTGAAGTTTAAATTGAAATGACTATAAAGGTGGGATCAGGATAGTTTTTGAATGAGCGCTTTTACGATTGTAAAAATTCTCCGTGACCTCCGTGTCTTGGTGGTTTAAATACTTCTTATGACTTCATTAGCGAAAAAATTATCTGGGATTGTTGGGGATGTGTTTGCGGGGGAGGGCTTGCCGGCGGAGCTGGGGCTTGTACGGGTGAGTGATCGGCCGGATTTGTGTCAGTTTCAGTGTAATGGGGCTATGGCGGCCGCGCGTTTTAAAGTGCCGAACAACACCGATGGTGTTGCTTCGGGTGCCAAAAAGAATCCGCGTGAGATTGCGCAGGGGATTGTTGACATACTGGGTGGTATGGAGATGTTTCAAAAGGTGGACATTGCGGGGCCGGGATTTATTAATCTGGATGTTACGGATGCCTATTTGGCGGCGCATATTGCCGAAATTGCGGCGGATGAGCATTGCGGTGTTGTGCGCTGTGGCGCTAATAAAACTGCGGTTTTGGACTATGGTGGGCCGAATGTAGCCAAACCGATGCATGTGGGACATTTGCGCTCTTCCATTATCGGGGATGCGTTGCGGCGGATGATGGTTGCGGCGGGGTATCGGGCGATTGGTGATGTGCATATGGGCGATTGGGGCACGCCGATGGGGATGATTTTATCCGAGCTGGATATTATCGGGCATGAGGGCGATGTTACGATGGCGCAGTTGGCGGAGATTTATCCACGCGCGGCGGGGGATTGTAAGGCCGATCCGGCGCGGATGGAGGCGGCGCGGGCGGCGACGAAGAAATTGCAGGATGGGGATGCGGAGTATACGCGGCGTTGGCGGCAATTTATTGATATCTCCATCGCGGGGATGAAGGCGAATTTTGATGCGCTGGGGGTGCATTTTGATGAATGGAAGGGCGAGGCGGATGCGCATCCCTTTATCGCCGGTATGGTTGAGGGGTTTCAGGAGAAGGGCATTGCGCGGAAAAGCGATGGCGCGTTGATTGTTGATGTCGCGCAAGAAGCGGATAAGAAAGAGATTCCGCCGCTGATTTTGTTGAAATCCGATGGGGCGGTGATGTATTCGACGACGGATTTGGGGACGATTATTGACCGTGTGGAGGCGTATGATCCGGATGTTATTGTTTATGTGGTGGATCAGCGGCAAAGCCTTCATTTTGAACAGGTTTTTCGGGCTTCCCGACTGGGTGGTTTGGTTGATGAGGCGCGTCCGGATTTGGTGTTTGCCGGCTTTGGTACGATGAACGGGACGGATGGGAAGCCGTTTAAGACGCGGGCGGGCGGTGTTATGCGCCTTGAGGATTTGATTGCGCAGGGGGTGGATAAGGCGCAGGCGCGGCTTGCAGAAGCGGATTTATCGGATGCGATTGATGATGCAGAGCGCGCAGATATTGCGCGCAAGGTCGGGTTGGCGGCGATTAAGTTTGCGGATTTGAGCAATCAGCGGCAATCGGATTACGTGTTTGACCTTGACCGGATGACGTCGTTTGAGGGGAAGACGGGGCCGTATTTGTTGTATCAGGCGGTGCGGATTGAGAGCTTGCTTGAGAAGGCGGGGGGGGGTATTCAGGGCGCTATTATTGCCGAGGATACTAATCGGTCGGTTTTGTTGGTTTTGGCGGAGCTTGCGGATTGTTTTGATACGGCATTGGCCAATTATACGCCGCATGTTTTGTGCGATTATGCGTATCGTTTGGCGCAGGCGTTTAGTTCGTTTTATGCGGCATGTCCGATTTTGTCTGAAGAGGATGAGGCGTTGCGTAGCAGTCGTCTTGCGCTATGTGCGCTTGTGCGGCGGCAGTTGGTGTTTGTCTTAGGCCTGTTGGGTATTCAAGTGCCGGCACGTATGTAAGTCAGTGTTGGCATTCCTGCGTGGGCGGGGATTTTTGATGTTTTGGCAAGGGGTCTCCGTTTTCACGGGGATGCTAAATGTTGTGGGCT
Organism: Alphaproteobacteria bacterium; assembly: GCA_050633165.1. Taxonomy (GTDB): domain Bacteria; phylum Pseudomonadota; class Alphaproteobacteria; order Micavibrionales; family Micavibrionaceae; genus TMED27. Next base: position 21,353 of record JBOEFZ010000042.1, read on the forward strand.
TGTCTAGAACTGTGCTATCTTGACATTTGGTTGTTATTGGCTATGATCTTCATATGCTTGGGATAAATCGTATACAGATTTCACATGAATTGCTTTGTCAGGTCGCGGATATTGATGCGTTTAAGGGGTTTTGGAGTGGGGTAGAGCGGCATAGTACGGGGCTTAAATTGCTTGGGGATGTTGCGGAGCATGGGGCGGATTTTTCGGATGTGCTTGGGCTTTTGAAAACACAGGCGATTGATCGTAATATTATTCTTGCGCTTTACCGGACGCAGGCGGGAGATGCAGCGGCGGAGTTTCGCGATGCGGTTGTTCCGTTGGAGATTGAAGATGCCAGCCAGTCGGTTGGTATTATTGATGTCGCGGCGGTGAAGGATATTGCGCCGCTGCTTGATAAATTATGTGATTGGGTGAATGGTGCGCTTGGCGATGGAGGTGAGACGCATCCTTTGTTCGTTGCGGCCGTGTTTGTGGCGGTGTTTTTGCAGATTGCGCCGTTTGCGCGCGGGAATGTGAAGCTGGTGCGGTTTTTGTTGATGTTGATTTTATTGAAGGCGGGGTATGTGTATGCGCCGTATGTTTCGCTTGCACCGATGATGGAGGCGCGGGCGGAGGCGTTTTATCGGGCTTTGCGGGATAATCAGGCGAGTTTGGAGGCAGGGAAGCCGGATTGGCGTGGGTGGCTCGGGTTCTTTTTGGGTTTACTTGCTGCGCAAAAGGATGTGTTGCAGGCGCGGTTAGAGGCGGATGTGGTCGAGGTGAAGGATATGCCTGAGCTTTCCACGCGGATTTTGGCGTTGTTTAAGGATCATCAACGGTTGCAGATGAATGATATTATGCGCATGACGCGCGGGCGGCGGGCGACGATTAAGCTGCGGCTTAAGGAATTGCTTGGGGCGGGGTATTTGCATCGCCATGGTGGCGGGCGGAGCACTTGGTATAGTCTGGTTTAGCGGTTCTAACGCGCCAATAAAACGTGGTTTAATTGATAGTTACCAGCGTTCGTTGTGTTTTGTCTGCAAAATGTACTTTTTCCTGCTATTTCAGTAATTTCATCGCCGAATATATCTGCTTGCGGGGCTCCAAATGTTCCAATGAATGTTCCTCCATCTATGGGGGCAGTATTGTCTTCTATTGGTGGTACGTTACCGGAGTTTGGTATGCTAAAGTAATCGTTAATTTTCATGCAGACATCAATGTTCAAGTGATTTAATTTTATCATTAATTCTGATTCAGCGGTTCCGATGTTTTGAACTGGGATGCCGCCATTGAAGCGCCATAGCCCAAAAATGCTGTTAGCAGAGAAAGATTGATCTAAATAGTTTAGGTCTGGGGCGCGATAATTTATTTTGCCGCCTGTAGGCGAAAAGACCTTACATTTGTCTCTGGTTCCATATGTGTATGTAGTGTTTGCTGGATTTTCAAAACTGATTTCATTTTCAGAGCAGCCTTTGCGCCGTACGCGATCAACGGCTCTTTGTATATTTTGTACGTAGTTTATGATTTCACTGGCGGCGAGTTCGGCTTCGCGTTTGGAGAGGTTGGAGGTTGTTGTGCTGTGGAAGCCGCGGGAGACGGTCATGGCCAGAGCGGCGAAGAGGACGATGCCGATGAGGATGAACATGAAGGCGTTGCCGGATTCGGGTGACGGGTGACGGGTGACGGTGAGCGGTTTATTTATTTCGTTATTACGAGGGGCATCGCGACGCGGCAATCCATCACCTGAGCTATCGAATAGAGCAGGAGATGGATTGCTTCGCTGCGCTCGCAATGACGGGAGGGGATTAGGCATTTTCATCATCCTTGAAGATTGATTTTTTGGCATCTTTGGCGGCGCCCGCGATGATGTCTTCGATCTCTGGCGGGAGTTTTTTGGGTTTCGGGTGACGGGTTTCGGGTGACGGTGTTTCGGTGGGTGGTGGCGTGATGGGGGCGGTAGCCGCGGGAGGCGGTGTTGTTGTAGGTGGAGTGCTTGGTGTTTCTGCTTTGTCGCTGCCGGAGAAGAAGCCCATGGGGCCGCCTTCGGTGGTGGACTCGGGTGGCGGGGATTGGGTTTCGGGTGGCGGTGCTGTTGTGGCGGCGGGTGGTGGTGTTACAGGTGCAGCGGGAGCGGTTGCCGGCGCGGTGGGCGTTTCTGTTTTTGCTGGGGCTTCTTCGATTTTGTTGTTGATGGCGTGGACTTCGACGATGGCGGCGATGCCTTTTTCGATTGGGTCGATGTCTTTGTTATTTTTGAATTTGCGGAAGCCTTTGGCCAGCGCCTCGATCTCGGCGGGGGTTTCAGCATCTACATCGGCGCGTTTTGCGGTCCAGTTCTTATTGACGAGGAGGTCGCGGAGTTTGGTGATGGAGCTCGCGTGTTTAAGGACATCTTCGTCGGTGGGGGGGAGCGCCATGAAGCGGATGACGCGCATGGCCTTGGCAAAGCCGGGGTTGGAGTAGAACATGGCGCAATCGACGACGACATCGCCGAATGTGATGACGGCTTGCCCCTCCATGAAGCCGCGCAGATCTTCGTATTGGGCGCGGGGGCGGAGTTGGATTCCGGCTTGTTGGGTGTCGAAATATGAGCCCATTTCCGTTCCGCCCGTCATTTGGAAGCCGGAGACTTCGGTCACCATTGCCGAGCCGACGGTTTTTTCGAAGAATTCTTTGGTTTCGGTCGGGTCTTCGAGTTTGCCGAAAATCTTGATGTTACAGTTGGCGAGGATGGAGTTTGCCTCCTCCCGTACGCGTTTTTTCATCGCCGGAATATCCTGACCGGAGAAGACGAGGCAGAAGCCCAAGGATCGGGCCTGCGCCGCCATAACCGCCATGCCTTGGGCGGTATAGTAACCGACCTCGTCAAAGACGGTCATGAAGGGGGTGGCGGAGTGGGTGGGTTTATTCTCGATGACGGTGGCGGAGGAGCCTTCGACTGTTGAGCCGAGGGCGGAACCCATCATTCCCTTCATCGTTGCGGCGACGATTTTACCCAAGTTGGCAATTTCATCACCGGATTTTTCGAGCGCGGGGATGAGCACGACGAGGATGCGGCGGTTAAGGACGACATCGACCATATCCACATCGGCGGCTTGGGTATCGAAGATGTAGCCGTAATCATCGCCAAGCGATTGGAGGGCGCGCGTGAACTGCATCGCGAGGTAGCCGTGTTGTTGGTTTGCGGTGGTGGTGTCGGGTGGTGGGCCGCTGCCGTCCGGTGGTTTTACGTTTCCTTCATCGTCGTAGGCATCGCCGCTAAAGCCCGGGAGGGTGTCGAGATAGCCGTGGAGGCCGGCTTTTAGCTCCTCGGGGACGGCTTGGTCGCGGCTTAATTTGATGACGTTATTGAGGGCGAGATAGTCGCGGATGGTACGGACGGACATTTGCATGTCTTGGTTATCGCGTTTCCATGTGAGGACGGGGAGCATGGCGGAGGCGAGGGAGACGGCGCGTTCTTTCCACATGGCGTTGTCGCCTTCGGCCTCGGGCATGAGCTGTACCAACATGTTGGTGAGGTAGGAGGCCGAGCCGGAGGAGAAGGGGTTCATGGTGTTTGATGGGGCTTGGGCGTCCGAGTTTCCCGTCATGTAGTTCAGGACGAGGAGGTCATCATCACGCCCCAAACGACGGACAAGGGAGGAGAGGGATGACCAAAGGTCGGTATCGGCCTTACCATCGACATAGACGAAGCCAGAGCCCCAGCATAAAGCGTTGGACACCATGGATTTTAGGCCTTCGGTTTTACCCGCACCTGTTGTCCCGAGATAGAGGACATGCGTACGGGCATCGGAGTTGGTGAACCATGTTTCTTCGTTTGTGTTTTCGACATTTCCGAGATAAAGGATGCCCTCGGCCTTGCCCGGTTTTCCGCCGCGTCCGTTGTTCCAATCCTTAAACGGTGATCCCATGGGGAGTTTGAAGGCGAGCGAGCGGTCGCGCGAGACTAGCCACCAAAAATACAGCCCGAGCAAGAGCATGATGAGATCGGCGAAGGCGAGGAGTGGCGGGTAGAAGATGAAGCAAGCAGCGACGGCGATGAAGACGAAGGCAGAGTTCGAGGATTTAACCATCGAATCCGCCATACGCGCAGCAAGCGGGCGAATATCCCGTAGGATACTTTCGTGCTTGTGTTCATATTTCTTCTGATCTAACGCCACTTTTAGTCGTTTCCATTTTCCTCTGGCGTTGTTGCTGCTCTCCTCGCGTAGGTTCCTACGCGTCGTCGTTTGCGCCTAGCCAGTGAAAAAGCGAAACGATTAAAAGAAATTCTTACACTACATCCCGCTTAAAAAATCATCGGCGGAGACGGGGACGCCGGCGCTGGTTTGGGCGGGGTTTTGTCCGGTTGTTGTTGATGCGGCGGTTTGTTCGTGATGGATTTGGGCGTAATGCCGGTTTGCGTTCCACATGATAAAGACGAAGAACAGGATGATGAGGGCGGCGATGCTTGTGAGCACTTTTTTCCATGTGCCGGATTTTTGCGGGGCGGTGTTATTGTTTGTAGTGATATGTCCTTGGGCGGTTTCGAGGGCTTTGGAGGCCGTCATGAGGGCGGTGATGGATTCATCGCGGCTGGTGAATTTTGCGATATCCTGTTTTTCGCCTTCGGCGGTTTTTAAGGATAGGGCGAAGCCTTCTTTGCGTTCCAAGACCTCGAGCGTTGCGGTTTTGACGCTGCCTAAATCCATTTGCCAGACAACGGGGGTTGTTGCATTGGGGAATGTCATGATGAGTTTGCCGTCGATGACTTTGGCGCTGGGGGTTTGTTTTGATTTGAATAGTTTCATGGTATTTCCTATTTCGCTTTCTTAATGCCTCGTTTTTTAGAGCCGCTGTAATCCAGTGCAGGAATGGGGCGGCGTTTTTGGGATTTCATGTATTCGGTGATGCTCTCTACGGCGTCTTCGATCTTGGGGGTCGGGATTGGGCGTTGGGTTAGGCGCTCGGCCTTGTAATGTGACATTGCGCCTAAGGCCTCGATATGATGGCTGTGGCGGCCGAGATTGTTGAGGGGATACCACAAAACGCGATCATGCCCGCGCAGCCAGACAAATTGCGCGGGAGCGAGGACGCCGCCTTCGCTGCGGGCGTGATTGAGCGCACCGAGCATGGCGGTTGTGATGAAGGCATGACGATTACAGGCTTGAAGCGTGCTGCCGGCGAGGTCTTTGTTGTTTAGGATTTTGCGGGCTTCGCTCAGGAGGTGGCGGTCTTTTGAGAGTTTGAGGCCGTCTTTTGCGCTCCAGCATAGGGTGATACGCCCGAGAAGTACATCGGATGCGTCGCGCTTGCGGGCGGCTTTGAGGGCGAAGGAGGCCAGTAGGATTTGTTGGTAGGGTTTGAGGGCTTTCCACCCTTTCCAACGTCCGATGAGTTGTTTTTGGAAATGTTTGGCGGCGCTTTCCTCGTCGACTTTTCCATCGGCGGCGGTGTTGCCGGTGTAGGCGAGCCATTCTTCGGGGCCTAAGGCTTCGGCAAATTGTGGAAGTTCGGCGGGGACGGGGGAGCCAGGGGGGCGGGGTGGTTGATTTGACGGGTTGAAATCAACAAAGGGCGCGATGACGGGGAAATTATGGGCTTGGCGCGCGATTAACCCTTCGAGGCCAAGGCGGACGCGGTTATGGCTTTGCGGGCCACGGAAGAGACACCAGAGCGCCCCGAGGCCGCAGAGGGCGATAATGATCCATCGTAACGGATAAAAGGTTAGCGTGTTGATGAGGCCGAGTGCATTGGTGAGCTGCGCTTTGTTCCATGTGGGGATTGATTCGAAATATCCGACCCAAGGGCGAGGTTCGCCATTATAGGGGATGGTGTAGGGTTCGGCTGTGATGAGTTCCCATCCTTTGATGAACCATGACATGATCCACATCTCGCCATAGCGGATCCAGCGGATGATATTACGGATTTCTTCGGCTTTGAAATACCACAGGATATACAGCAGCACAGCGATCACGATCAGCAGGATAATCCAGCCGATCGCGTTTTCGTGCAGTGTATTTTCCGCCTGTTGTCCGCTCATTTATTATTGCTTCCTTTTATGTTTGCAGGGTGTTGCGCGTTCCTAAAATATGCCCGATATTCGTCGTCACGCGCGCCTACTGCAAACATAAAATTAAACAATAATAAGGATAGCATATTTATGTTCTGCTTTCCCTTAATATTCAAAATATCAGAATTTTGGAGGCGACGCCAATCTTTGCGCGTGTTGAGGGCGTGTTTTTATCGTGTGAATTTTTTTGAAGAAAGGGCTGTTCAAATAAAAAATATTTTGTTAAAACGCCTAAGCTTTGAATGAAGCAATATTTTTGGTGCGCCGCAATAGCTCAGTTGGTAGAGCAGTTGATTTGTAATCATCAGGTCCGCGGTTCGAGTCCGTGTTGCGGCACCATTTTTTGCTTTTATACCCTTGCTGGGGTATAGCCAAGCGGTAAGGCAACCGGTTTTGATCCGGTCATCCCTGGTTCGATCCCAGGTACCCCAGCCATTTTCTTCTTCCTTTCGACGCTTCTAGAGAGTTTTAGCCACCAAGTTCCGCCGTGTGCGGTTTTTGTCGTGATTCGTTTTGGTGCGCGCAGGGAAGCCTGTTGTCGAATAAAAGGGAAGTTATAGAGTGGTTTATATAGTTTTGAGTGTTTATTTTTAGCTTATTTATTCCATGGCATTCGGGAGAGTATTATTGCCAATCCGCACCATCCTGTTAAGCCTGCAAAAAAGAGTGCTGCCCCAAAAATACCAGCCAAGAAAAAGGCTGCTGTTATGCCTGTAAACCCAATCACAACGCATAATGTGATTAAAAAACCGACAATTATCTGAACTTGTCTAAATATCGACATATTGGGTGCTTTAGAAGACGTGCCAATAACGGGCAGGCCTTGTTCTTTCCAAGCTTCAATGCCACCTTCAATGTTAATAATCTTATTGCTGCATGTTTTTAAGCCTTGGATACGTTCGCATGCCATTTGTCCACGTGTGCCTTTTAAGCATTGAAACAAAATGGTTTTTGATGCGGGGATATTTAAAGTTTGGAATCCGTCTTCTAACGCGCTTAAGGGAACAGATATTGCATAGGCAATATGTTCGGTTTTAAATTCATCTGGTTCCCGCACATCAATTAAAACGGCATCACCATTTTTAATCATAGCTAAGGCATCGGTAATATTGATACTTTGTGTCATGTTTAACTTTCTATATCTTTGTTAAATTTTGTAATAAAGTTCGGATGATTTATAATTCAGCCAATAAGATGGCCATCGATAGATAAATCACGCCTTGTAGTGCGCCGATGGCAATATTTCTTTGTTCAAGGATTTCATAGGCTATTTTGACGCGCATTAAAATGATGCGTTCAGCGATAAAAGAAAGAAGCTTTAGGAATAGTATGACAGCGATGGAAATCACAATCCATGGGAGGATGATTGTTGTGATGTCGTAAACCTCATAAACAACTAGATTGGCGGCGATGCTGATTGCTAAAGCTGTTCCTATTTTTCTTCCTGCGAATGCCAGAGCGAGTGCGGTATTTCCATTTCCAAGTTCGTTTGGGATTGATGTGTTTTTATGGGTTGCAGAAAATATTTTAACCCTCAAATAGGTCGTGCCGGTTAGGATAATTTGGGAAATGGCGTAGGCTGCTAAAAGCGCGATCAATCCTTCTATTGAGTCATCTGTGACCCAGATCATAAGTGCGCGTATGATAATTGCTGCGGCGATAACATTGCTGGTATCGGCGATTGCAACGGCCATATTTCCTTTGCTGATTTCATCGCGGAGCGAAATGCTGGGTAGTGCGATTTTATCAAAGATAAGACGGGTGAGTGCCATCAAAATAATTCCGACAATCCCGAAGACAGTAATAGCAATTGCAGAGTTAAGCATGTCACCTTGTATGTCACCGTATATGGCGCCGCTTAATAAAATGGTGATTGCGAATGTTACGCCGGCCAAAGACAATCCGAAGGCGGGGTTGTCTTTTTTGAGCAATTCATCCGATGCATTAATGTGCGAGATTGTTCCCGAAAACAGTCTAAGGGAAGTAAACAAAGCAATTACAATTGCAAAATTCAACAGTAAAGTTGTGTTGTAACTGTGATCCCAATAAATCATGTCTAATGCCATATATGCCTGCCTTTATATTATTAAGCCACTTTGGAAATATGTTCGGCGGCTTTTTCTCCCTTGATGTAAGTCTCGTAAATGATAACAGGAATTTTCAGGTCGCCCAGATATTTTTCTATGAGCGGTTCGACTTCATCCCAAGGTAACCCGCCAACGCCGGTTGCAAGCTTTGGCAATGCTATGGATGTAATATTTTCTTTATCAATGATGCTGCGTAATTCTTTTAAGGCGTGGTTCACATTTTTTGTTGTGGCTGACCCTGGATGAGCTTTATTATCCGTGGGCGCTTCTTGAGTCATGAGATTGATAATGATGCTTTTGGGTCCAGCCCATAACCAAGTATTACCAGCCTTTGGATTATACTGGTGGCAGTAATGACGAAAGTCTTTTGCCATGGAAGGGTAATTTTCACGTAATGCTAATGCTAACCCTTGATTGAAGTGATCGTGTGGGGCAATGCCGTGAGCAATCGCTTGTGCATCGCTTAAAAGGATATCGCCGCTAACTTTGGTAATCATGATGTAACCTCGTGTGTTTGGGTTTGCTGATGCTGTCATTATTGTACACAAGGAAGTTCTTTGTTTTGATTAAAGTCAAAAGAGCTTTTATAATTTGAATTTCGGTCACAATTACCCGATCTCGAAAATTCTTTGTTGTAGCCACAAGATAGCGGGGTAGGCGGAAAGCCAGATCCAGAAAAAACGGTTGAGGCCGAAGAGGCAGGCGTTGGCGAGGTGGAATGTCGCGGCGATGATGAGGGCGGCTATTAAGGTTGTTTGGGTTAGTAAGCTTAGCGGGAAGAGCAGTTCGAACAGGATCACCGCCCATGACATCACGTATAAAAGGCGTGGCCAGTTTGCCCAGCTCCTTAACGCTTCGCTGGCGGGGTAGGCAGAGAAGCAAAAAACATCCCCTAGTGCACGGCCATTGCGCCATTGCGGGTTAACAATTTTCACCCAGCCGGAGATGAAATAAGACAGTACGCATTGCAGGGCTAGGTAGCCGAAAACATATTCTTGGAAGCGGAGTGTCGGCATGAAATGTGTGAGGGATAGGCAGGATAGGACGAGGAGGCTCATCCTATCGCTGCCGCCGTTATAGGGGCCTTGGAATCGTTTTAGGGCGAGGAGAGCGAGGATGAGTAGCGCGAGGCAAACCCATTGTGTTTGAAAACCGATCATGAGCAGGAGGCTAAACCCGATGCGGGGGAGGAAGATGTAGCGTTCGTTTTTCGGGGCGTGGATATGCTCGATGCTTTGTTGGAGGAAGGCAAGGCCGAGGAGTATTTCTGTGAGGCGGATGGCGTCAACAAGGGTCATGCGTTGCCCCCTTTTATATATTGGTAGGGGGCGGAGGTGAAGGTGATGTGTTTTTGTATTTGCTCGTCTTGCCGGTATAGGAAGGCGAGGCGGAATTGGATGTAGGGTTTTTGGGGGTGAGGTGCGTTTTTGTTGAGCTCGGTTTTGATGCGGGTGATGATTTCTTGCTCGCTATGCCGTGTCGGGGTTTTTGTTAGCCGTTCGGCGCAGCTAACGAGGAAGAGGTCTTCGTTCCATTGCGGGTTCCAGACCATGCGTTTTGCCATGGTTTTTACGGATAATTTTTGCGGGCGCGGGCGGAATTCTTGCCAGTGCTTTGGCGTGTCTTGCGCGTTTTTCAGGAAGGAAATTTCAATGCGGGGGGAAGGCGCGATGATATCAAAAAAGCGCCATGAGGGGATGAGCGCGGGGAGGAGCAGTTTTAGTGTTTCTAACATGATCCTATCTTTGCCTTAGGTTTTTGATCTTGGGAATTCTCATCCCCCATAAAACCAGATTTCGGCAGGTGCGCAAGGCGGGATATAAGAATGCGGTTACTTTTGGAGATTGGAATAGCCAATAGGTGATGCGGTTAAATGCGCCGGAGCGTGTGCCGAGGAGGGCGAGGATATGGATGGCGTCCGCGCCGTGATGGAGGCGCTCGCCGATTTTGACGACCATGCCGTGGTCTATATCGATCCCTTTTGCCGTGATTTCATCCATGATTGTCGATGGCGCGCGGGCATTGATTAGCTGTACGTCTCCCGCAGCGGCGCGGACACGTACGAGCCGTGTGTAATGTCGGCAAAAGGGGCATTCATTATCATAGACGATATATAACGTGTTTTTAACGCGCGGAAAGTTCATTTCGTTATTCCCATTGTTCTTAAAGCTTGTTAAAACTATTTGTATGAATACATCTGTTACAAAAGAAAAGAAATCCAAATCAGTTTATGCGTCGGGGCCGGAGGATGTCACGATTGAAACGCATACACTTGCGATTATTGTGGAGAATGAGCCAGGGGTTTTGGCGCGGGTTATCGGCCTGTTTACCGGACGTGGCTATAATATCGAGAGCTTGACCGTTGCCGAGACGGATCACGAGCATAATACGTCCCGCATTACGATTGTATCATCGGGAACGCCGATGGTGCTTGAGCAAATCAAGGCGCAGTTGCGGCAGCTTGTGCCCGTGAAGCGTGTGCGGGATTTGACGACTTATGGCCCGCATGTTGACCGTGAGCTTGCGCTGGTTAAGGTTGAGGGGACGGGGGAGCACCGGATTGAGGCGCTGCGTATTGCTGATGTATTTCGCGCGCGTCCGGTTGATTCCACGTTGGAGACATTTGTATTCGAAATTACCGGTACGACGGAAAAGGTAAATGCCTTTATCGATTTGATGAAACCGCTTGGCCTTACGGATGTTTCCCGCACCGGTGTTGCTGCGATTAGTCGTGGTAAATTTGTTGATCCCGAACATTAATCTTTGTTTGCCCTGCACTTGGGTTTAGAATAAGCGGGTTATGACGACGAAATTAAAATTCTGGGGCTCTCAAGGCCATTATCTTTCTGCGCGGCTTGATATGCCGGATGAAGCTCTGAATGACGGAAAGCCGCTGGCTTATGCGTTGTTTGCGCATTGTTTTACGTGTGGCAAAGACCTTGTGCCCGCCAACCGTGTGGTGCAGGCGCTTAATGATGATGGCATTGCGGTGATGCGGTTTGATTTTACGGGCATTAATGAAAGTCAGGGGAAGTTCGAGGATACGAATTTTACCTCTAACGTTGCGGATATTATCGCGGCGGCGGATTATATGCGCAAAACGATGGATGCGCCGAGTTTGATGATCGGGCATTCATTGGGCGGGACGGCGACTTTGGTTGCGGCGGCGCAGGTTGAGGAGGTAAAGGCCGTCGCGACGATTGGCGCGCCATCCAATACCACCAATGTGATGAAGCAATTTGGCTGTGACATTGAAACGATTGAGCGTGAGGGCGCGGCGGAGGTGAAGCTTGCGGGGCGGCCATTTACGATTAAGAAGCAGTTTTTGGATGATATTAAATCCCAAGATATAAAAGCGGCGGTGCAGGGGTTGAAAAAGCCGCTGCTGATTTGTCATTCGCCGATTGATGATACCGTGCCGATTGACCATGCGGCGGATATTTATAGCTGGGCGATGCATCCTAAGAGTTTTGTATCTCTGAACACGCATGACCATTTGTTGTTCGCCGATGGCGCGGCGGAATATGTTGCGCGGACGGTTGCGGCGTGGGCGAGTGCTTATTTGCCGCAAAAGTAGTGTGTTCGCGTATTCTTTCTTGATTTCCCGTGCAAAACCCGCTTTATTGCGCATTCAATACGAATTTATACTAAAGAAAGGCCCTTGAAATGGCGCAAGCAGAAGCGATTGACCCTAATAATGTTCCGGCGAACCAGACATCTTTGAATGTCTATTACGATAAAGATTGTGATCTTGACCTTATTAAGGGCAAGAAAGTTGCGATTATCGGTTATGGTTCACAAGGCCATGCGCATGCGCAAAATATCAAGGATAGCGGTGTTTCCGACGTGATTATTGGGCTTCGTGATGGCTCATCTTCTGCACCGAAGGCCGAAGGTGCGGGCTTTACGGTTCTTAATCCTGCGGCGGCGGCGGCCGAAGCGGATGTTGTTATGATTTTGACGCCGGATGAGCATCAGGCGGATCTTTACCGTGATGATCTTGAAGCAAATCTTAAGCAAGGCGCAACATTGATGTTTGCGCATGGTTTGAATGTTCATTTCGACCTTATCAAGCCGCGTGCGGATTTGGATGTGATTATGGTTGCGCCGAAAGGCCCAGGTCACACGGTTCGTGGTGAATACCAAAAAGGTGGCGGTGTTCCTTGTCTTATCGCGGTTGCGCAGGATGCATCCGGTAATGCGAAAGATTTGGCGCTTTCTTATGCCTCTGCCGTTGGTGGTGGTCGTTCCGGTATTATCGAGACAACTTTCAAAGATGAATGTGAGACTGATTTGTTTGGTGAGCAGGCTGTTCTTTGTGGTGGTACTTCGGAGCTTGTTAAGGCGGGTTATGAAGTGCTTTGCGAAGCCGGTTATCCGCCGGAAATGGCATATTTTGAATGTTTGCATGAGCTTAAGCTGATTGTGGACCTTATGTATGAAGGCGGTTTGGCGAATATGCGTTACTCCATCTCTAATACTGCGGAGTTTGGTGATTATGTTTCGGGTCCACGCGTGATTACGCCCGAGACAAAGGAAGAGATGAAACGCATTTTGGCGGATATTCAATCCGGTAAATTCGTTCAGGACTTCATGGGCGGGAATAAAGAAGGCCTTACGCGTCTTGTTGAAATCCGCGAAGCTGAGGCGAAGCACCCGATTGAAGATACCGGTGCGAAGCTGCGCGGTATGATGCCATGGATCGGTGCGAACAAGCTGGTTGATAAAGAGAAGAACTAAAATTCATCACATATTTTTTTGAAAAGGGCTGTGATGTAATCACGGCTCTTTTTTTGTGCAGAGTGAGAGAAATGACAAAGCTACATAAAGAAAATCTGGTGAAAGGGATTGCGTTCGCGCTGGCGGCGTTCTTTTTGTTTGCGGTGATGAGTGCGGTGGCGAAGGTGCTTAATAATGATTATGGGCATCATGTTGCGGAGATTGCGTTTTACCGCAATGCGATATTCTTGGTGCCGTTGTTGATTTATATGTTGGCGCAGCGGCGGCCTGCGCTTTTTAAATCCTCTAAGCCGCGTGCCGTGGCGTTTCGGGCGGTGATTGGCGCGATTAGCTTGATTACAACCTATGCGGCGTTTGCTGAATTGCCGATGGCGGATGCGACGGTTTTGCTGTTTGCTAGTACGATTATTACGCCTGTGATCGTGCATTTTGCGTTGAAAGAACATGTCGGGATTTATCGGTGGGGCGCGATATTGGTGGGGTTAGTTGGTGTTGTGATTTTGGCGGGGCCAACGGGCGCGGTTAATCCGCTTGGCGTTGGGCTTGGCCTTGCGGCGGCGAGTATGCATGCGATGATGTATGCGACGTTGCGGTATTTGAAGACCGAGGATTCTTTGACTGTGACGTTTTATTTTATTCTGGCCGGCGTGGTTATTCCGGGGGTGTTTTTTATGCCGTTTGTTGCCTCACCAGTGCAGAGTTTAACGGCGGCGGGGTTGTTTCTTTTGCTCGGGGTGTCGGGCGGGTGCGCGCAGCTATGCCTTGCTAATGCGCATCGGCATGCGCCGGCATCGCTTGTCGCGCCGATGAATTATACAGGCCTGATTTGGGCGAGTTTGTTTGATATTGTGATTTGGGCGAAGCTTCCTGAATGGCCTGTTTATGTTGGCGGGGCGATTATTATCGCGTCGAGTTTGTTCATCATTTATCGTGAGAAT
>JBOEFZ010000043.1:0-1066 GCA_050633165.1 Alphaproteobacteria bacterium
CGTCGCGCCGATGCTATTCGCGGTCAAAAATGGACGTGTATTCACGTACGCCAACGCCATCTGCCACACATCCACCCCGTGCCTCTCCGCGCCACTCATATACGCCCGCACCGCGTTTTGCGCCGCATCCGTATCCCGCGCAAGGGCGCGATGCTCTAATGTCCAGCGCGTGCCTGCCGGCCTTGCGCCATCCAGATACTTCCCGCTAATCATCCCCGTCGCCAGCGGTGACCAAGCCAGTAAGCCGCAATCTTCCGCTACGGCAACTTCCGCAAAATCCGGCTCGAACAATCGGCATAGCAAGGAGTATTCATTTTGCACCGATTGCATCCGCGGCAGGCCAAGACGTTCCGACAGCTCCAGATACTTCATCGTTCCCCACGCCGTTTCATCCGACAGCCCGATATGGCGGATTTTCCCCGCCTTGATCATTCCATCCAACGTCTCCAACACTTCGACCATATTGGCCTCAACCGCCGCGGCATCGAATTTCGGATCATATCCCCATTGCTGGCTAAAATGATACGAACCACGGTTCGGCCAATGAAGCTGATACAAATCAATATAATCGGTCTGGAGACGTGTCAAAGATCCCTCAACCGCCGCATGGATAGCGCCCTTATCAATAATATGCCCATCGCGAATCCACGGAATCCCCGGCCCCGCAATTTTCGAGGCCAAAACGACATCCCCGCGCCGCGCTTTATTTTGCGCAAACCACGTGCCGATAATCTCCTCGGTCTTCCCCGCCGTTTCGGGGGTTGGCGGAATGGCGTACATCTCCGCCGTATCCCAAAAATTCACCCCGCGTGACAGCGCATAATCCATCTGCGCATGCCCCTCGGCTTCGGTGTTCTGCCGCCCCCATGTCATCGTGCCGAGGCAAATTACACTCACATCAATATCACTGCGACCGAGTTTATTATATTTCATATCTATCTCTTTGGTTTTAAAAATTCAGGCGGATCTTGCGGAAGGAATCGACATCAAATTGCAGCTCTTTCAAACTATCCGGAATGCGCCGCGGATAGGTTAAATCCGGTGGATTGGCAAATACCACTGGAAG
>JBOEFZ010000044.1:0-27446 GCA_050633165.1 Alphaproteobacteria bacterium
ACTTTGGCAATGACGGGCCGGGGAGCTTTGCGCTTAACGGTAGCGTTAATCCGAGCACGGCACTTACTAGTGATGGTCAGCCAGTGACAGTTAACCTTGTTAATGGTGACTATGTTGGTACAGCGAATGGCTCAACGATCTTCACGTTGAGTTTGAATGAGACGAGCGGTGAGTATGACTTTACGTTGAGCGGTGTTCTTGATCATCCGAATACCAATAATCCGAATGATGCGATTACGATCGAGTTTGGTGTTGATGCGATTGATGCCGATGGTGATCGTACGGCGGGTACGATTGAAGTGCGCGTTTTGGATGATGGTCCGGTGATTAGTGACCGTGCGGTGCCGGTTGATGAGACTAATCTTGAAAATGGTCCGGTTAGCATTACACGTACGCTTAGCCATGATTATGGTGAAGATGGCTCAGGGACGATTGATCCGACGGGTGATTTTGTGATGTTGGAAACGATGGGTGGGACGCCGCAGCCTTTGACCTCTGGCGGTGATGCGGTGACGGTGACGTCGAATGCAAATGGCTACACCGGTACGGTGAATGGCGTAACTGTCTTTACGCTTATGGTGAATGACAATGGTGAGTATACGTATACTCAGTATCTGGCGATTGATCACCCCGATGGAACAAACCCGAATGAAGCGATTTGGTTGAAATTCGGTGTTCGGATTACGGATGGTGATGGTGATACGGATACGGCGGATATTATCATTGATGTTCACGATGATGGCCCTGTTGCGGTTGATGATGTGCGGACTGTTAGTCAGGATGTTAATATTACGGGTAACGTGACGTTGAATGATACTGAAGGTGCAGATAGCGCGCGAGTAACGGCGGTTGATGGTCAGGCTGTGGATGCTCAAAATGGTCTGATACTTACGGGAACGTATGGTACTTTGACGATTTATCAAGGTGGGTATTATAGCTACAACCCGAATAGTGATGTTCAGGGCACGGATGTGTTTACGTATACCTTAACAGACGGTGACGGCGATACGGATACAGCCGAGTTGCGCATTGCTGTGAATACGTTGATTGATGATAATCCTGATATTACGTCGATCGAGCATTTAGTGACGGACGAGACGGACCTTAGCCCAACCGATGTTGATAGCGGTCGTGTGACGGCGGACTTTGGTGCGGATGGTCCAGGTACGTTTGCGTTGAATAATAGCTTTGGTTCCAGTGTTCCTTTGACAAGCAATGGTCAGGCTGTGACTGTGAGCCTTGTCGGCGGTGATTACGTTGGTACGGTGAATGGTTCAACGATCTTTACGTTGGTTTTGAACGAGGCGACCGGCACGTATGACTTTACGTTGAGTGGTGTTCTTGATCATCCGAATGCGAGTGATGCGAATGATGCGATTACGTTGAATTTTGGTGTGACAGCGACGGATACGGATGGTGACACGGATACTGGGACGATACAGGTTCTTGTGCGTGATGATGGCCCTGTTGCGGTTGATGATCGCGGGACTTCGGCTAATGTGGTTCCATCTACTGGTGGTACACGATTGGAAGGCAACTTGCTGGATAATGACGACTTTGGCGCGGATGGTCAGGGAAGCGTGAGGATTATCAGTTTTGCAGGCCAAGCGATTAATAATGTCGGTGGCAGTGTTACCCTTACGCTTGAGTTTGGTATGACGCTTACGGTTCATGAAGATGGCTCTTGGGCCTATCAATTCCCTGCTAGTGGTATTCCGGCTACGTTCGTAAGGGATTATGCCTTTAACTATACCATTCAGGATGCGGATGGTGATACCTCGACGGCGCAGTTCTCGTTTACGGTGACACCGCTTGCGCTTGACCTTGATGGTGACGGGCTTGAGGTTACCTCTGTTGAGGATGGTGTGATCTTTGATTACGATAATGACGGCGAAGGTGAACAGACGGCTTGGGTCGGTTCTGATGACGGCTTCCTTGTTCAAGATCGTAACGGCGATGGCGAGATTAATGACCGGAGTGAAATGTTCGGTGATATGGAAGGCCATGCGGATGGATTCTCGCATCTTGGTGATCTGGATACTAACCAAGATGGTCAAATTACGGCAGAAGATGAGCAATTCTCAGAGCTTCGTGTATGGCGTGATCTTAATCAGAATGGTGTATCTGATGAAGGTGAGCTTTATACTTTGGACGAGCTTGGGATCGAGAGCATTAATCTGAATGCCACAACTACTAATGAGACGTTGGAGGGTGATACGTGGGTAAGCCATGAATCGACCTATACGACGAGTGATGGTGAGACGCATGGTATCTTTGATGTGCATTTGGCCTATGATGAGGTTTTGTACGGTTCGACCGATGTCAACGCGCCGCAGGCCGATACATTTACGATTGAGCAGTATCAAGGTAATCACCAGATTATTGATTTCCGTGCGGGCGAAGGCGATGCGCTTGATCTTTCGCAGGTCATTAGTGGTTTTGATGCAACACAAGATGCGATTAACGATTTTGTCTTTACTGTGAATGACAATGGTAATACGCAGGTCTTCGTTGATAATACCGGCAGTGGTAACATCAATAATGCATATCAAGTGGCGACATTGGATGGTGTTATGACCACTGTTACAGAGTTGACCGAGAATGGATCCATTATTTTCTAATTTGTTTACATAACCGTATTGACACCCCTATCATGATCGTGGTAGGGGTGTTTTTGTATCCTTTGATGAGATTGAGATGCGTAGAATTTAAAAGGAGATGGATATGACTGGGATTGCGACAGGTTTTGTAAATGCAGCCGCGTTGGTGGGCTCTTTAAATGGGGATGTTGTTCATGATAACCCTCAAAATTTACTTTTAGAGGCTAATGATAATACAGCGTCTGTTGTCCTTGTCAGTCAGACATGCAGTATGAAAAGCTTTGAATATAGTTGGCAGGCTCTTGTGAGAAACACTGTTTTTAAAGATATTCGGGGCGGTGGATCAAGGAATAATATTAAAGTTGACCCTATTGGTGGATCTTTTACTTTTATTCCATCTGCGGATACTCTTGATGGTAGTATTGTCGTTGATGGGCTGAAGGAACCATTTGTGCCTACAAGTTATGATTCTTTGGGTATCGGGAAGAATGGTCACCTTGATGGTAAGATTTCCAATAAGAAATGGGGTGCCTCTGAAGGGTATAAGATAAAGGTTAACAACAATGAGGCAACAGTGACTGTATTTTTAACTGATGTTCAAGAAAGATCTGATCGTGGCAAAGAGCTATCTGTTGTTTTTGGGAAGAATTCACAATATGTTGCTTTGACGTATCTTAAAGGTGGTCTCAGCTCTGCGACTTTTACGTTGCCTGATAAGGTTAGTGAATTTGAAATTGGTACGAAGGATGATTTGTCATTTGGTTTAGCGCGTATTGATATTGAGGGCGAACGTAAGCAGTGTAAGTCGCGAGGTAAGAGTAAGAGTAAGAGTAAGAGTAAAAAGGCTGGTACTTTTCGTGATGCTAGAGAGTATTTGGATTCACCATCGGAAGTTATTCAAACAGCAGAGGGCCGTTTGTTTACGACAGCGCCTGCTAAGCTTTCATTGGGTTAAACTATATCGTGAACTTCTCAAAAGCCCGCCCTATCCGGCGGGTTTTTTTGTGGGTTTGTGTGGCCTGCGTGTGGGCATGAAAAAATGTGCTATCTCTTTGATTTTTCCTTGCAATTTTTTGTTGGGGCAGGCATAACATGACATAAGTAGATTGTGGATAAGTGCTTTTTCTTATTCTTTTTATTGCGTTTTTTGTCGAAAAGCTTCATAAAGGCGCATCCACAAATTAACAAATATTTGCGTTGTTTTGGGCGCTTTTGAAAAATATGGGGGCATAGCCATTTATGTTAGTATCACGTCACACATTCCGTCGTTTAGCGCTTGGCGTTTCAGCCGCAGCGGTTATTGGTTTTTCTGCGGGGGTTAGTTTCGCGCAGCAAGATGCACCGCTTCATCAATCATTGTCGGTTTCGCTTCGTGATGCGGTGGCGAGTGGCGTTTCTACGAACCCTGAATATGGTGTTGTCGCGGCGAGCCGCCGTGCAACAGATGAGGAATTGGAGCAAGGGCGTTCGCTCTTCTTGCCGAGCATCGATGTAAATGCGGATGCGGGATATGAGTATACCGATGATCCGGGTACGCGTTCCGGCACGGATGATGATGATGAGAGCTTGTTCCGTTATGAAACCGGTGTGACATTGACGCAGATGTTGTTTGACGGGTTTGATGCTTCTTACGAAGTTGATCGTCAAAAGGCGCGTGTGACGTCTTCGGCGCACCGTGTGCGGGAGACGGCCGAGCTTGTTGGTTTGGCGGTTGTTGAAAGTTATCTGGAAGTATTACGTCAGCGTCAGTTGCTTGTGATTTCTCGTCAGAATGTTGCCGAGCATATTGATATTCTTGATCAGATCCAAAGCGGTGTGCAGGGCGGACGCTCTACGCAGGCTGATTTGGAGCAAGCCAAAGCGCGTTTGGCGCAATCGCGTGCGACGGAAAGTTCTACACGTCAGGCACTTCGTAATGCTGAGGCACAATATCGTGAAGAGACAGGTGATGATGCGGGTCAATTGACTTTGCCGAATACGCCATATGATGTTTTGGCGGCGGATGTTAACCAAGAGGTTGATAAAGTTTTAGCTTACTCGCCCACGCTTGATATTTTCGAGAGCGATATCGAAGTTGCCTATGCCGAGGCGCAGCAGACTAAGGCGACATTCTACCCAGAGGTTGACCTTCAGTTGAATGCACGTCAGGGGCATGATCTTGGCGGGGTTGAAGGGCGTGATCGTTCTGCTTCTGCTTTGGTTGTTATGAATTGGAATTTGTACCGTGGTGGGCAGGATACGGCGCGTGCGCGTGAGTTCATCCACCGTCACCAGCAAACAAAAGAAGCGCGGACAGAAGCATCCCGCGCGGTTGAGAATGATGTTCGCCAAACATGGGCGTCCATGATTGCCGCCGGTGAGCAAGCGCGTCAATTCGCGGCGCAGGCCGATGCGAATACCGAGGTTGTGAAGGCCTATAAGGATCAGTTCAGCCTTGATCGTCGTACGCTTTTGGATGTTTTGGATGCGCAGAATGAATTGTTCGTGTCCCGTTCAAACACAATTAATTCCGAGTTTTTGGAAATGCTCGCGGTTTATCGCGTCTTGGCGTTGAAGGGGGCTTTGCTTCCTACCCTTGGTGTTGAATATCCGCGTGAGAGTGATGTCGCTTCCCGTAATCTTTGGACGCAGGAAGATCGTTTGAAGGTGCGTTAGTTTGCTTTTAACGATTTAAGAATTTTAAAAGGGGTGCGTTTATCGCGCCCTTTTTTGTGGTTAGGGGGCGGGTTTGTACGGCTTGCGGCGAATCGTTCATTGTGGCATCTTGTGGGATTAGAAATGTTCTTTTCTTAAAGGTTCTTAACCGTGACCCAGCCAGACGATAATCATAATAAAACCCCCCAGCAACCAAACCCGCAAGAGCAAGGCGCGTTTGGGCAAGCGGCGCAAGGAGAGGCGCAGCCAACTATCGATGAGAATCCCGATAGCTGGCCTTTGCAGGCGGATCGGATGGCGATTAACATGCCGCTTGTTGATTGTTTGCGCATCATGGCGGGGCATTACGGGCGGCGGACGAGTAATGGTGCGCTTACGGCGGGGCTTCCGGTGCCGCCGAGCGGGATTACGCCGGAATTGTTTATTCGTGCGGCGGCGCGCGCGGATATGAATGCGAATTTGAATGAGCGTAGCCTCGAGAGTTTGGCGATTGCGCCGAATTTACCGTGTGTGTTGGCATTGGCGGAAAATCAGGCCTGTATTTTGTGGGAGATTAAATTCCCAAAAGGGAAGAAGCCGCGTTTGAAAAAGGGCGAGGCGCTAGAGCTTGATCCTAAGACGCAATTTGTTGTGCAATTCCCCGAAACACCGGATGAGAAGCAGGTGATTAGCCTAACGCGGCTTAAGACGCTTTATACCGGATATGCGTTTTTTGTGCGCCCGATTGCGCGCGCCGATGATCGCGCGGGGCCGGCGGAGATTGATACGGGGCGCAATTGGTTTTGGGCGAGTTTTTGGCAAAACCGGACGATCTATACGGAAGTGGCGATTGCGGCGGTGATGATTAATTTATTTGGCTTGGCTAGCTCGTTATTTGTGATGAATGTTTATGACCGTGTTGTGCCGAATAATGCGTTTGAGACTTTATGGGCGCTGGCGGCGGGGATTTTGATTGTTTATTCCTCGGACTTTATTTTGCGGAATTTGCGGGCGCATTTCCTTGATCATGCGGGGCGGAAGGCCGATGTTGTGATTTCATCGCAATTGTTCGAGCAGATCCTTGGCATGACGATGAAGGAGAGGCCGCAAAGTGCGGGGGTGCTCGCGGCGAATATGCGGGAATTTGAAACGTTGCGGGATTTCTTTACCTCCGCGACGTTGGTGGCGTTGATTGATTTGCCGTTTGTGCTGCTCTTTGTTTTCATCATCTTTATTATTGGCGGGCCGCTCGCGGTTGTGCCTTTGGCGGCTATTCCATTGATTGTCGGGATGGGGTTTTATTTGCAAAAACCGCTTGAGAAGGTGGTGAAGGCATCGCTTCATGAAAGCGCGCTTAAAAATGCGTTATTGCTTGAGACGATTATCGGGCTGGAGACGATTAAGGTGCAGGCCGCCGAGGGGCATAGCCAGCGGAGTTGGGAGGAGCTTACGGATAAGGCCTCGCATACATCGGTGAAATCGCGGCAGATTGCGGCGTTTGCACAAAATTGGGCGATGTTTATTCAGCAGCTTGTGAGTGTCGGGATTGTGATTTTCGGGGTGTATTTAATCTCCGATGGTGATTTGACCATGGGGGGATTGATTGCGTGTGTGATCCTCTCGGGGCGTGCGATGGGGCCGCTGGCGCAGGTTTCCGGTCTTATGACGCGGCTTAACCAATCGCGCCAAGCGTTAACGCAGCTTGATGATTTGATGAAAAAGCCGGTGGAGCGTCCGTTGGGGAAACATTTTGTTTCCATGCCGCGCACGCAAGGGAAGGTGGAGTTTCGTGATGTGACGTTTCATTATCCTGGTGCGTCTGTTCCGGCGATTAGTGATTTGAGCTTTACGATCGAGGCGGGGGATCGGGTCGGGATTATTGGCGCGGTTGGTTCTGGTAAGACGACATTGGAGCGTTTGTTGATTAACCTTTATGAGCCGAGCAGTGGTTCGATACAGGTTGACGGGACAGATGTGCGCCAGATTGATCCGGGTGATTTGCGCCGGAATGTTGGCGCGGTTCAGCAAAGCCCGCAATTGTTCTTTGGCTCTGTACGGCAAAATATCACGATGGGGCATGAAACCGCGCCCGATAGTGCGGTGCTGCGTGCGGCGGAATTATCCGGTGTGATGGAGTTTTTGAAGGATTCTTCGGCGGGGCTTGATACTCAGGTCGGGGAGCGCGGTGAGGCCCTTTCTGGTGGGCAGCGGCAGGCCGTGGCGATTGCGCGCTCGCTTCTTTATGATCCGCAGATTTTGGTACTGGATGAGCCGACGGCATCGATGGACCCCGCGTCCGAGAACCGCTTGCGGAAACGACTTGAGGTGCTTTGTAAGGATAAGACGACAATCTTGATTACGCATAAGGGCGCGATGTTGTCCTTGGTGGATAAATTGATTTTGATTGATCGTGGTAAGCTTGTTGCCTATGGCCCGAAAGACGAAGTAATCCGCAAATTACAAGCACGCCAATATGGTTCGGCGGCTGAGAATACGGAGGTTTAGAGATGGTTGATAAGAAGACACCTCCGCCAGTGGAGAACAAAGCAGAGCAAAAAGCCGCGCTGAAGAAGCCTCAGGCACAGAAGCCCCCGGCTGATGATAACATTACCATCAATGATGCGCCGGAGTGGGAGAATGTGCAGGCGAATTGGGCGAAGGAGAAGGCCAACCGGATGAAGGCGCATGCGATGCGTGTGTTTGATACGGATGAGGACGTGCCATTGTCCAAGCATTTCTTGCTGCTCTTTATTGTTGTGTTTTGGATGTTGTTTATTATCTGGGCGAATTTTGCACCGCTTGATGAGGTAACGCGCGGGGAAGGGAAGATTATTCCTTCGACCAATGTCCAAGCGTTGCAGAGTTTAGAGGCCGGTATTGTTGATGAATTTTTGGTGCGCGAGGGGGATCGCGTTGAAAAGGGGCAGGTGCTTTTGCGGCTTAACCAGATTGAAGCAGCATCGGATTTGGGCGCGAATAAGGCCAGATATTTGGGCTTGCTTGCGTCCATTACACGGCTTCAGGCGGAGGCCGAGGGTAAGGGCACGGTTGAGTTCCCCGAAGATGTGATTAAAGGCGCTCCGCAAAGTGTGACCGAGGAGTTAAACGCGTTTCGGGCAAACAGGCAGCAGCTCCAAGGGCAGAAAAATATCTTCCAACAACAATTGATGCAGCGTGAGCAAGAGGTGCGGGAGCTTAATACTCGCATCGCCGATACGCGCGGTGTGATCGGGTTGCAGCGTCAGGAAATGGAAATGATCGAGCCGCTTGTGGCGCGTGGTTCTGCGCCTAAATTGGAGTTGTTACAGCTTGAGCGCGTGCTTAAGGAGAAGAATACCGAGCTTAACGGGTATTTGTCATCCCTTCCGCGTGCACGTTCGGCGGCGGGCGAGGTTCGGGCGCGGTTGAAGGATCTGGATTCTACCTCCCAGGCCGATGCGCAAACCGAATTATCCGCGAAATTGATCGAGATGAACGAGATTAAAGAGCGTTTATCCGCGATGACGGAGCGTAAGGACCGCACAGATATTCGCTCCCCTGTGAGCGGGACGATACAGGAAATCACGACCAACACGGTTGGTGGGGTTGTGCGTCCGGGGGAGGATATTATCAAGATTGTCCCCGAGGATGATAAATTGATTGTCGAGGCCGAGGTACGCCCGTCTGATCGTGCCTTTATCTATCCGGGGCAAAAGGCGATTGTGAAATTGACCGCGTATGATTTTGCGATTTATGGCGGGCTTGATGCCGAGCTGACGGATATTTCCGCCGATACGTTCGAGGATCAAGAGGGCAATGTGTTTTATAAGGTCAAGCTTACGACGAAAGAAACCGAGCTGAAGCGTAAGGGTGAGGTTTTGCCGATCGAGGTTGGTATGGTTGCGAGCGTGGATATTTTGACGGGTGAAAAAACGGTGATGCAATATTTGCTCAAGCCGTTCTTTAAGACGCTCGATACCGCAATGCGGGAGCGATAAAGGCTTTTGCTATTTTCATTGTGAAATTTGTTGCATCGTCTTTCGCGTATGTTCGTACGCGTCTTTTCTTGCGCCGCGTTACACTAAAAATCCCTTTGCCTTTTCATGTAGCGTGTTTAAAAAGAAGGTATGGAACAAACAGCATTAAATAATCAGATTACAATAACTCTCCCCGATGGCGCGACGCGTGAATATGGGTCGGGGGTTACGGGTTTAGAGATTGCTGAGAGCATTTCGAAATCTTTGGCGAAGGTTTCTGTGGCGGTGAGCGTGGATGGTGCGCAGCGGGATTTGAGTGATCCTATTCATGCGGATGCGAAGCTGTCTATTATTACGCTCGATAGTGATGAGGGTTTGGAGATTATGCGCCATACCGTGACGGCGCAGCTTTTGGCGAGGGCGGTGAAGAATTTGTATCCGTCGGCAAAGCTGGCGATTGGGCCGACCATCGATAACGGTTTTTACTATGATGTCGAGTTCGAGAAGCCGCTTTCTTCCGAAGATCTCGAGGCGATCGAGAAGGAAATGCGCAAGATCAAAGAAACCAATGCGCCGATTGTGAAATCTTTGAACTCTAAGGCGGAGGCGATAGCGGCATTTGAAGAGCGCGGCGAGCCTTATAAGGTTGAGATTGTTGAAGGCGCGGAGCAGGAGGATGATTTTCAGATTTATGCGCAAGGAGACACGGGTTTTATCGATTTGTGTCGCGGGCCGCATTTGCCTTCCCTCAAGCAAGTTGGTGTTTTCAAATTGATGAATATCGCGGGTGCGTATTGGCGTGGGAATGCCGATAATGCGATGTTGACGCGGATTTACGGGACGGCTTGGCGTAATGATAAGGAGCTTAAGGCTTACCTTACCATGCTCGAAGAAGCGGAGAAGCGCGATCACCGCAAGCTCGCCAATGAAATGGATCTCTTCCATTTCCAAGATGAAGCCCCGGGGCAGGTGTTTTGGCACCATAATGGTTGGGTGATGTATACTGCGCTGATGGATTATATGCGCCGTAAGGTGCGCGCGAGTGGGTATCAGGAGATTAACACGCCGCAATTGCTCGATGCGCGCTTTTGGAAGGCGTCGGGGCATTGGGATAAATATCGTGAGAATATGTTCATTTTCGGCGAAGAGGGGGATGAGAATCCGGCGGCGCTGAAACCGATGAGCTGCCCTGGTGGGGCGCAGGTTTATAAGGCGGCTTTGCGCAGCTATCGCGAGCTTCCGCTTCGTTTGGCGGAGTTCGGGCATGTATTCCGTCAAGAGCCTTCGGGTGCGCGGCATGGCCTCATGCGCGTGCAGGCCTTTACGCAGGATGATGCGCATATTTTCTGTACGCATGAACAACTTGAAGATGAAGTTGTGAATATGTGTGAGTTGATCCGTGATGTGTATCAGGATTTAGGGATTGCCGATGATATTACGATCAATTTCTCCACCCGTCCGGAGCAGCGGATCGGGAGTGAGGAAGATTGGGATCGCGCGGAAAACGCTTTGCAAAAGGTGCTTGACCGTCTTGATATGAAATGGGTTTTGAATGCAGGGGATGGCGCGTTTTATGCGCCGAAGCTGGACTTTATCCTGCGGGATGCGATTGGCCGCGAATGGCAATGCGGCACAGTGCAGGTTGATATGAACATGCCGACCCGCCTTGATTTGCAATATGTTGGCGAGGACGGCGCGCGTCATGCGCCGCATATGGTTCACCGCGCGATTTTGGGCTCGGTGGAGCGTTTCCTTGGCGTGTTGATTGAGCATTATGCTGGGAAATTGCCGCTATGGCTTGCGCCTGTGCAGTGTGTTGTCGCGACGGTGACGGGCACGGCGGATGATTATGCGCGTGAGGTGCATGAAGCGTTACTCGCCGCTGGTATCCGCGCCGAGCTTGATATTCGCAATGAGAAAATCAACTACAAGGTGCGCGAGCATTCCGTTGCTAAAGTGCCGAATTTGTTTGTGGTTGGCGCACGTGAGGCCGAGGAGCGCACTGTCGCGATCCGTCGCTTGGGCAGCAAGGCGCAGGATATTGACGCGCTTGATGATGCCGTGGCGGCGTTGGTTGGGGCGGCGAAGGCGCCGTTTTAAGATTGTTAAAGGCGACTTTCTAGAATCTCTATTCTTTCTGGAGCTTGTGTCAGCGCATGACCAATGGGCCTAATTCCTAATGCATTTTCTGCATCGATCTGAGCGAGCGTTGAAAGTATTTGTTCTCGTTCTAAATTGGACATTAACCTGTATGGAAATTTTGTTGTTGTTGGCCTTAATGGTTTTGTATCGGATACAATTCCAAACATACATAAAGGTATTTTCCCTAATGCATCGGATGGAATTTGTGTGATATTTTTAATACCTGTTAGCGTGTTGAAAAAATCTTGGATAATAAGTGCTCTTTGTTGAAGTAGTTCTCTTGTTTCTCGATATTGTTCAGAATCGTTTACAGCATGATCAAGACACTCACCATATAGCTGTGCTTGTAAAATAAAAGTTGGGTCTTCTTCTTCCATTGAACCATAGACAGCATTAGCGAAAATATGACATAAATCATGTAATATTGCGTCTTGTAGGCTGAATTGTGGTATTGAATTTATAAACTTTTTGACTGCTTTATTAGCTGTTAAAGTTGTGTCGAATCCATGTTCTTCAAATGCAGCTAAAATAGTTTCGGTTTTATTTTTAAGTTGTTGCATAGTATGATTAAGTAGCCAATATTTTTACATAAGTCAAATCTTTGTTCTTTCAAGAGGTTTTGAAGCTGCACCATGTGATGGGATTATTGTTGGCGGCGGGTGGATTTTATTTAATGACGAAGCCTTGACGCAAAAGGAATAATATCCTATATTAACTGGTTAATAAATGATATTATAAGGATGAAAGATAGGCGTTAAATATCGTTAAGGTATTGAAAATAAATATAAAAACTGCTTAAATGCAATGAAATTTCTTTGTAAGCTGTTGTTTTTATTGATTGAATCAAGGATTAACGTATAAAAAAGTTAAAAACGCAATTATAGAAAATTAATATGAGCGCATTACACACTACCATTATAGAAGACAGTGAGGCCGGATTTGATCCGGCGGCGATTTTGGTTGCACCGGATGGGGCGGGTGTTGGCGCGTTTGCGGCGGTTTATGATCTGGGTTCTGGTGATTTTTTGGTGGGCTTGGCCGCGCCAGAGGAGCAAGAGCCGCGCTTTATTTGTACGGCGGCGGCTGACTACCCTGAGCTTGAATATGAGGGTATGCATGCCCGTGTGGTGATGGGGAATTTGTGGGGGAAGGCTGCGTCTGTTTCGACTTCTTCCGATGTGCTTTATCTGGATGTGCGGTTTGAGGCGGGTGGGACGCTTGAATTGCCGGAGGAGTATGAGGATCGGGCGGTTTTTGTTTTGGATGGGGGCGTTGAGATTGCGGGGCGTTCCTATGACCCGTCGGCGGGAATTGTAAGGTTTAAGGTGGGAGAACAGGTTGTTGTTAAGGGGCTTTCCCCTACGCGGATGCTGGTTTTGGGTGGGGAGAGCGTGGATGCGGCGGTGCATATTGCGTGGCATTTTATATCCCCCGATCAAACGCGGATTGCGCGGGCGCGGGAGGATTGGAAGGCTAGGCTTGACAATACTTGCCGCCATGTTAATGATTTCCCAAGTATTTTTGTATAAGATAGATACGGTTTTAATTATCAAAAGGAGACTTACCGATCGCCAGACCATATAACAATAACCGGATGCCGAAAAAGACCGGCCCGAATATTAATCATGAAATTCGCGCGGAGGAAGTTCGCGTTGTTGGTGCAGATGGCGAGATGGCGGGCGTTATGTCCGTTGCGGACGGGGTGAAATTGGCGGAGGCTGCGGGGCTTGATCTGGTTGAGGTTTCCCCGAATGCGAAGCCACCGGTTTGTAAGGTTCTTGACTACGGTAAGTATAAATACGAGCAGCAGAAAAAAGCATCTGAAGCGCGCAAAAAACAGAAAACTGCGGATGTTAAGGAAGTTAAAATTCGTCCTGGTATCGAGGATCATGATTATCAGGTCAAGATGCGCAATGCGCGTAAGTTCCTTGGGAATGGTGATAAGGTTAAGGTTACAATGCGTTTTCGCGGACGTGAAATGGCGCATCAGCAGATCGGGTTTGATTTGCTCAAGCGTATGATCGAAGAGCTTTCTGATATTTCAAAAGTTGATCTTCATCCGAAGATGGAAGGGCGTCAGATTATTATGGTGCTTTCTTCCGAAGCGGAAAAAGCTTAGAATTGGTTCAGTTTATGGTGGTTTTTGATTATCCGCCTGAACACCCGTTTTCCTATATTCAAATTATTGGTTATCTTGGCATGATGCTGGGTGTTTTTGCGTTTTCGCAAAAGGATGATGCGCGGTTAAAGGCGTTGATGGTTTGCATGACGCTTGTGCTGGTGGTGCATTTTTCGCTTTTGGGGAGTTATGTTGCTGCGGTGTCGTCCTGTTTGGCGGGATCGCGGGCGGGGCTTTCGCTGGTGCCGTTTGTGATGCGGCGGCGGCATTGGTTTGCCGCGCTGTTTGTGGTTTTGACGTGTGGGTTGAGCGCTTATACCTATACGCGCTGGATTGATGTGTTTCCGTTTTTCACCGCAATATTCGGGACGTTTGCGTTCTTTTATCTGCGCGGTGTGCGGATGCGGATGGCGTTTGTGGCGATTGGCAGTTTATGGCTGACGCATAATGTTTTGGCGCAATCTTATGGGCCGGCGGTGATGGAGGTGTTCATCATGAGTGCGAATTTGGTGACGATTTATCGGTTACGGCGGGATGCAAAAAGCCGCCCTGTTTAGGAGGCGGCTTTGGTGTTTTTTATGAGGGCAGGATTTAAACCGCGCCTTCGACCCATTCGGCGAGTTGGGATTTGGGCATGCCGCCGACTTTGGTGTCGACCAATTCGCCGCCTTTGAAGATCATGAGGGTTGGGACGCCGCGCACGCCGTATTTACTTGGGGCTTCGGGGGCGTCTTCTATGTTTACTTTTACGACTTTGATTTTGTCACCCATATCGGCCGCAAGCTCATCCACAATCGGGGAGAGTTGTTTACACGGGCCGCACCATTCCGCCCAGAAATCCACCATTACGGGGGTTTCGGATTTTAAGACTTCGGCTTCGAAATTGTCATCTGTTACTGCGACGCTGGTCATGGTTTTTGTCCTTTGTTTTTATTATCTTGCTTATAACTATGGTTAATATTCGGCAAAAAGCAAGGATTGGTTACGGATTATTTTATGCTGTTTATGGGCATGAGGGTTGCGGTATCTGTCCATAGGAGCGCGCAGCGGATGGCGTGGGTGGGATAGATTTCGCGTAGGGTGTCGGCGTAGGCGCGCATTTGGTTGCGGTAGATGGCGGGGATGTCCTTTGGGTCGGTTGGTGGTGGGCGGTTGGTTTTGTAATCGATGATGAGGATTTCGGTTTCCGTGATGAGGAGGCGGTCGATTTGGCCGCTAATCAGGCGACCATCGGGGAGGAGGCCGGTGATGGGGACTTCGGCGCGGGCATCGGGGCCGAATATGGCGGTGAAGTCGGGGTGGTTCAGGATGTTGAGGGTTTCGCGCAGGATGCTGCCGCGGGTGTTTTGGGTGAGGTCGCCTGCGTGGTTATCGAGATAGGCTTGTGCGGCGTTTTCGCGGTTTTGGGGCGGTATATCGGGCAGGAATTGCAGCAGAGTATGGGTGAGGTTTCCACGGCGGAAGCGGTATTGGTCATTGTCCGATAGGGGCGATGTTGCGGCGGGTTCGATTTCCGAGGGGCGAGAGGGGACGAGCGGTGCGGGGGGCTGTGGTTCCGCTGGTGCGGCGTTATAGAGCCAATCGGGGAGGGGCGATTCGTCGCTTGTTTCGCTTGTTTCTTTGCTGTGGCGGTCGGGGTCTTTGGATTGCGGGGCGCTGTAGCGTAATGTGCCGTTCTCGCTTTCTTGTGCGCCATCCATGTTGCGCATTGCCGCATCGCATAGGCGATACCAGCAGCCATCAGCGGGGGGGCGTTTGTTGGTGTATCCGGCGATATAGAGGCGGTCTTCGGCGCGGGTCATGGCGACGTAGAGGAGGCGGCGATATTCTTCCTCCATGCGCTCTTTGATGGTGTCTTTGCCCGCAGCATAAAGGGCGGATTCGTGATCTTTGCGCGGGGCGAGAAGGGGGAGGTTTAGGCCGCTTTGGCTGGGCCAGAGGAGGCGGTTGGCGGTGTTTGTGTTGTTGCCGCCTGCCGCTGCCGTGGTGTCGGGCAGGAAGACGATGGGCGCTTGGAGGCCTTTTGAGCCGTGGGTTGTCATGATGCGGACATGGTTTGATTGCTCGTCGGATTGGCGTTTGATATCGGCGTTGCCGCTGCGTTGCCAGTGGAGGAATTGTTGCAGGTCGGCGCTTTCTTGGGTTTCGTAATTAAGGGCGGTGTTGAGGAGCTCATCAAGTGCGTCGAGCGCGTCTATGCCAAGGCGGGATTGAATGGCGCGTAGGCCGGAGATAGGGTCAGCGGGGCAGGGTGTGTGCAGCAATTTTGCGAAGAAGGCGTAGGGGGAGAGGGCGCGGGAATCGCGCTCTATCTGCTTTAAATAGGTGATGAGGGCGGTGTTTTGGGATGTGAGGATGGCGCTAAACAGGGTGTTGTCGCGGTTATGGGTGATGTCGAAGAGTGCGTCTTCATCCATGCCGATGAGGGGGGATTTGAGCAGGCAGGCGAGGGTGTAATCATCGCTTGGGAGCAAGCCGAAGGTTGCGGCGGCGAGGAGGTCTTGTACCGCGATTTGATCGTTGAGGATAATGCGGTCTAGCCCGCCGACGGGGATGTTTTGGAGTTTTAAGGCGCGGATGAGCTGGTTTACAAATGCGTTTCTTGTGCGCACGAGGATCATGATGTCGCCGGCTTGGATCGGGCGGTTATGGCTTTCGAGCTGTTCGCCGGTGTCCAGCCATTGGCGGATTTGTGCAGCAATTTTATCGGCGAGTTTTGAGGCGCCGGATTTAAACTCGGTGATGGTTGTGGGTGGTTCCCATGTGCGGGTTTTGGGGGCTTCGTCGCTTTCACTTAAAGGCCATAGCTCTACGCAGCCGGCTTGGCCACGGCGGAAGGCATGGTGGGTGAGGTCCTTTTCCGCGTGGTTGAAGACGGCATCAACGGTGTCGAGGACGCATTGCAAGGAGCGGAAGGAGATGTTGAGGTCGATTTTGCCCCAGCCTTGGTTCGCGGCGGTGATCTTATCGGCGAAATGGGATTGCATGCGGGCGAATTCCTCGGGCGAGGCGCGTTGGAAGCTGTAGATGGATTGTTTGTCATCGCCGACGGTGAAGATGGTGCGCGGGGTTTCGCTTTGGCTATGGGCGGCGAAGAATTCGGCGGATAGGGCTTGGATGATTTGCCATTGTTCGGGGTTGGTGTCTTGGGCTTCATCGATGAGGATATGGTCGATGCCTTCGTCGAGTTTGAATTGCACCCATTCGCTTTGTGATTTTAGGAGGGTTAGGGATTTGAAGATGAGGTCTTCGAAATCAAGGGCGTTTTGCTGCGTTTTTGTTGCAGCATAATTTTGTAAGAGCGCGTCGCCTAAAATGCATATATCGCGGGTGAAATTTGCGGTTTGGACGGATTTTATGTGCTCGGCAAGGGCGAGGAGGCGCTCGGCCTCGGCGGTGAAGGCGTCATGCAGGTCGGGGTGCTTTTCGCGCAATGCTTTGCTCGGGACTTGCTTGGATATTGTACCGGCTTGGGTGAGGTAGGCGGATTTGTAGGTGTTTAGGGTGGTGATTTTTTCGGTCAGTGGGGCGGTGAGCCATGTGATGATTTTATCGGCGGCGGCTTGGTCGCGTTTGCCCTTTGATTGTCCCAAAGTGGCGGCGAGGGATTTTAGGGCGGGTTCATTGTGGTTTTGGCAGGCGTGCTCTAGGGCGGATTGTATGGACTCGTTGGGTTGGATGTTTAAGGCGGCGCATAGGGCGGTGTAGAGGCCGTCTATGCCGAAATGTTTTTCGATTAAGCGTTTGAATTGCCCGCGTTCATTGATGATGGCGGTGAGGAGGGCGAAGAGCTGGTCTTCGTTGAAGGTGGTGAGGAGGCGGTCGAAGGCGGGTTTCAGGTCGGGTTTTTCGCCGTTATAGGTCTCATGCAGGAGTTTATTTTTGGCGATGAGGGTGAGGGATTTTGCTTCGCGTTCCTCGATAAGTTTGAAGCCGGGGGTTAGCTGTGCCTCAAGCGGGAAGCGGGAGAGGAGGGATTGGCAGAAGCTGTGGATCGTCATGATTTTGAGGCGATCGGGGGTGTCGATGACTTCGGCAAAGAGGCGGCGGGCTTTTTTAAGCTCGTTATCGTTTGGGGTGCGGCCTAATAATTGCTGCAGTTTTTGTTGCAGCAATTGTTCGTCTATAACCGCCCATTGCCCCAAGGTTTCGTTGATGCGTAGTGCCATCTCGCTCGCGCCGGCTTTGGTGAAGGTTAGGCCGAGGATTTTGTGGGCGGGGGTTCCGTTTGGCTCGGCCTCGCGGGGGAGGAGGAGGCGCAGGACGCGGTCGGTGAGGACTTTGGTTTTTCCTGTTCCGGCGGATGCGTTGACCCAGATGGAGTTCTGCGGCGCAGCGGCGCGGCGTTGCAGGACGTTGGGGTCTAGGGCGCGGGTGGATTTGGAAGTGGCGGTTTCGGCGGTCATTATGCTGCGTCCTCCTGCTCGTCCAGCGCCGCCCATTCTTGCACGCGGGCGAGGTGTTCGTAATCGTGGAAGCGTGGGGCGATGTTTGCGCGGGGGATGGCGTGGTAGGGGGTGTCTTCGTCCGAGAAAGTGGTGATGAGGGTTTCCAAGGCCTCGTGCGTGTCGCGCAGGAGGTCGTCGGTATCGTTGATTTCGGTGTTTTTACCGTTGGGGTTTAGTACCCAATAGCCTAAATAGCCGCATGGTGCGGGGGATAGGGAGGCGAAGCCGCCTTCTTGGGCGATGAGGCCTTCGATGGCGAGTTGGGGGGTGTCGCCGCTGGCGATTTTGCTTTTGGAGAATTGGCCGCCGGATTTGTAATCGATGATGGCGTAATCTTGGCCGATTTTATCGATGCGGTCGGCGCGGCCATATATGACGGCATCGGCGATGTTTAGCTCGCCTTTGATCTCGGATTTAAGGGGCTTTGCGGTTTCGCGCCATGCGGATTCTGTGTCGATGAAGGCGTTTGCGATTTCGGTGAAGCGGGGCCAGAAGCCTTGCCAATCATTTTGGTCAAGGTCGTATTGGGTTACTTTATGCTGCGCGGTTTCTTTTAGGATTTGTGCAGCATTTTTGGGGAGAGTGTCGGGGTGTGCGGTGATGAAATCCTCTAACGCGTCATGCATGATTTGCCCGCGTAAGGCGGCATCGGCGTCTTGTTCGAGGGGTTTTAGCGGCTCTAGCCTCAGGACATGGCGGGCGTAGATGGAGTAGGGGTCTTTTAGCCATGTTTCAATCTCGGTGATGCGGAATTTTGTGGGGCGCAGATGCGCGGGTGGTTTTGGCGCGGGGCGGGCGCATGGGGTTATGTGCTTGCTCTCATCGATTTGCCGTGCCCAATTGAGGGCGGGATGGGATGCTATGGGCGATGCGTTTATCTCTGCGGCGTTTAGGACGGTGTCGAGGCGTTGTAGCCAACGGGCGGGGACTGTTGGTGCGCCGTCATTGGTTTTGCTGCGGGTTATGATGGTTTTGGGGGCGCAGAAGCCCTGGACGAAATCATGGGCGGCGAGGCCGATGCCGCGCTCGCTCCCCGGTAGGCCGAAATCGCGGCGCATGGGGCGGGACATCCATGGGTCGTGGCTTGGTTTTGGCGGCCATGTGTCTTCGTTTAGGCCACCCAAGATTACGAGGTCGGCGTCGATGAGGCGGGCTTCGAGCTGCCCGAGGATTTGTAGGCGCGGGTGCGTGCCGTAGGCGGGGCGCAGGGTTTCGGCGCTTAGGAATTGTTGCAGGATTTGTGTGTATTCGCGGGGGTGCATATCGGGCATGTCATGGGCGTGATCCATGAGATTTGCGAGCATGGTGGAGAGGGCGTTTCCGGCCTCGCCCTGCCATAGGATATTGCTTTGGGTTAGGGCTTCGCAGGTTTGGATATGGGTGGTGAGGAGGGATTTGAAGCTGGATCTCTCGCTCGATTGGTAGAGGGTGAGGAGCGGGCGGAGATGTTGCTCTAGCTCGGTTATGAAGGATTGGAGTGTGGTTTTGGTGGTTTCACATTTGAGGGTTTCTAGACGTTTGTGGAGGCCTTCGAATCCGCCCATGGGTTTTATGCCGCGTAAGGCGTGTTCTTCTAGTGTCGTAATTGCGGGGTTATACGGGATGAAGGGATGTTTGAGGAGGGTGAGGAGCGCGACGGGCGCGATGTTTGCTTCGCATGTATTGCCAAGTGCGTGCAGTATTTTGCCGTGTAAGGTTTGGGAAAGGGGCGTTCCGGCGGAATCATCGAGCGAGATGTTCCAACGTTTTGCCGCCGTGGCAACGCGTGCGGCAAGTTTGCGGTCGGGGGTTATGAGGGCGGCGGTTTTTGTGGGGTGTTCGAGGATTTGCCGCATGAGAAGGGCGATGATTTGTGCTTCTTCTTGGGCGGTTTCGCAGGTGATGATGTTGAGGTTTCGGATGGCGCTTGTGATGCTTTGTTGTGCTTTTGTATTGTGGGCGAGGGTTTGCCAATGTTTTGTTGTGGCGGCGGGGCGCATGAGCTGGGTTGAGAGGAAGCGGCGATTGGCGGTGTGGGCGGTGTCTGTATCGCTCCAATATTTTACGTTATGGGGGTGTGTTTCCAAGGCTTCGAGCAGGGATTTGAGGCCGTATTGCGGGTGGGATTCGCTTAGCGCGTTCCAGCTATCTTCGTCGATATCCTCGTCCAAGCCGGGGAGGATGATTTGACCGTTTGGCAAGCCTGCGATGGTTTTGAGGAGGGTGGCGGTGGCGGGGATTGATCCGGTTGTTCCGGCGGCGATGATGCGGGTTTGGGGCGGGTGATCGCGCCAGAATTTTGCGAGGGTCAGGAGGAGGCGGTTGCGGCGGTCGGCGGCGTCGATCATGCCTAAATTATCGAGGATGACGGGCCATGTCTCGCTCAGGATTTTGAGGAAATCGAGGGTGATTTGCCAATGGGCGGCGAAATCTTCGGGGACGAGGGTGGTGAGGTCGGTGAGCTTTAGGTTCTCGGTGTAGATTTGATCCATGAGCTGGCCTAGCTCCTTGGCGAGGGAGAAGGCGTGGTCGATATTGTGGGGGAAGTCGGGCGCGGCGTGAATCGCGCGGGCGAGGAGGATTTGGCGGCGAATGGCGGGCAGCGCGGGCGGGAGGTCGAGGAGGTTTTGCGTGCCGTTTTGTCCGGCTATAGATAGCGAGAGTTCTTCCTCATCGATATCGCCGATGGCTTGCATACGAGGGAGAAGGATGGGTTTTCCGGCGTTTTGTTGCAAGAAGGCTTCGCGTAATGTGCGGCAGGCACGGCGGGTGGGGAGGAGGATTAGGATATCGGGTAGGGTGTCTTTGTCCTCCGTCAGTAATTTTGCGGCGAGGGATTTGGCGAAGGGGATGCCGGCGGGGATGTTATATATCTCACCCATCTATGCCTCTGTCTCGCGGTAGGCGGCGTCCACGGTTTCG
Source organism: Alphaproteobacteria bacterium (assembly GCA_050633165.1). GTDB lineage: Bacteria > Pseudomonadota > Alphaproteobacteria > Micavibrionales > Micavibrionaceae > TMED27. The sequence continues at coordinate 20,801 of JBOEFZ010000044.1, forward strand.
AGGTCTTTGGGGGTGGAGATGTGGTGCCAGTCATTATCGTGGATGATGGCGTGGAGGCGGCCTTTGGCTTGGGCGGTGTCGAGGCATTGGAGGTAAGAAAATGCGCCGTTCGGGGTGTTATCAAAGATGCGTGGGTGGTTGATGCGGATGCTGGTGAACATGTATTGGCCGGATTTATCGAGGGAGCGGGTGGCGCGGCCTTGGGCGTCGATATCGTAATCGCCTATGCCTTGGGTTAGGTGCATGGAGGATACGGGTTGCAGGAGGATTAGGATGTCCATGGTGTTATCGTTCCATGCCTCTTTCATGTGTGTGAGCGCATCGCCGTTCCATAGGCCGTCGCCGCTTAAGCAGAAGAAGGGTTGCCCATTGAAATGAGAGAGGGTGTTTTTGATGCCGCCGCCGGTGTCGAGGAGCTCTGGCTCATGCGAGAATATGCATTTGATATCTGTGCGGGGCGCGAGATGCGCGGGGATTTGATCGGCGTGGTAGTGGGTGTTGATGACGGCGTTTGTGATATTGGCGTTATGGAGGTGGTCTAGGGTTCGGGTGAGGAGGCTTTTGCCGTTAACCTCAACAAGTGGTTTGGGACGATCATTGGTGTAGGGGCGCAGGCGCGTGCCTAAGCCTGCGGCGAGGATGAAGGCGGTGTTTGAGATTTTTTTACTCATATTGTTGTCATCCTGCGACTTGATCGCAGGATCTCATCATTAAGCAAACAGATCCTGCGGTTAAACCGCAGGATGACGGTTTATGGTTATGGTTCGATTCTTTGTATTGTCATCAATCGTGATGGTGATGTCTATAGAATCTTGCGGTTTGTATGCGCCTAGGCGCTCGGGCCATTCGACGATTGTTATGGTGTTGTATAAGGATTCTTCCCAGCCGATTTGCAGGATTTCTTCCGGATCTTCGAGGCGGTAGAGGTCGTAGTGGTGAACCTCGCCCTTATCGGTGTCGTAGGTTTGGAGGAGGGTGAAGGTGGGGCTGAGGACTTCGAGGGTTGGGGTGTTTGAAAGGCTGCGGATGAGGGCGCGGGTTAGGGCGGTTTTCCCCGCCCCTAATGTTCCGTGAAGGAGGAGGATATCGCCGGATTTTAAGGTTTGCGCGAGGTCTTGGGCGGCGCGGGCGGTATCGGATTCGGATTTGGAAATTATGGTTTTCATGACGCGTTCTTGAGCGGTAATTTGAGCGGCGTTTCGACGGAGGCGAGGGGGATGTAGATTGTTACTGTCGTTCCCTTACCCGGTTCGCTGTCGATTTTTACGTCTCCGCCATGCAGCGCGGTGATGTTTTTAACGAGGGATAGGCCAAGCCCCGCGCCGGTTTTGATGAGCTTATTCTCGCCCAATTGGACTGATCCGCTTTGTGCGCGCTCAAACGGGGCGAAGATGCGGCTTTTGTCTTCTTTGTTGATGCCAACGCCGTTATCGGTGACCGTGATGGCGATGCCGTCTTTTTTGCGGCGGGCGGTGAGGTCGATTTTGCCGCCTTCGGGGGTGAAGTTGATGGCGTTGCGGATGACGTTGATGATGGCTTGTTTGAGGCGTTTTTCATCCGCCGAGAGTTGCCCGATATTTTTGGCGCAGGAAAGATGCACCTCGATTTGTTTTTTGCGTGCCCAATCGCTGACGAGGTCTTTGATGGATTGCATCATGCCGTAAATCTTGACGTCTTCGCGCTGGAGGGTCATGTATCCGGCCTCGAGCGTGGAGAGGTCGAGGATGTCGTTGATGAGGCCGAGCAGGTTCATGCTCGCGTCATGGATGTCGTGGGTATATTGCTTTTGCCGTTCATTCAGCTTGCCGAAAAATTCCTGATCCAGAATTTCGTTGAAGCCCATAATGGCGTTGAGCGGCGTGCGGAGTTGGTAGGATACATTGGCGAGGAAGTCGAGTTTTAGGCGTTCGGCGGTCTCAAGCGCCGCGTTCTTTTCGCGCAGGGCGTTTTCGACGCGCACCGAATCGGTGACATCGGTGTAGGTAATGAGCACGCCGCCATCGGGCAGCGGCACGGTGGAGAAATCGACCAATGAGCCGTCGGCGCGTTTGAGGCGGCCTTCGTGCATGACGCGGTCTAGCCCCTTTGCGATGAGTTCGTCGCGGCGGTCGGGCCATTCTTCGCGTGTGAAAAAGCCGGAGACTTTGTTGACGATGCGGCTGACATGGGGCTCGCCATCGAGGTCTTCGGGGTTGAGATCCCATAGGCGTCCAAAGGCGGGGTTGGAGAGTTTGAGGCGCCCATCACCGCCATACACGGCGACGGCCTCGGCGAGGTTATCCAAGGTTTCCTTTTGCACGGCGATGAGGGTGTTGTAGGAGGATTCAAGCTCTAATCGGCTTGTGACATCCTCAAATGTCATCATGATGCCGCCCAATGAGTGTGGGACGACGAGCATGCGCAGAGCGCTGCCGTCCGGCAAATAGAGCATTTCGTCATGTGGTTTGATGAGGCCGGTGAACATGTTGAGCCAGCTTTGTTTGAAACGGCGGAAGTCGGCTTGTTCAGGGAGGCGGCGGTTTTCGCGGAGTTTCTCCATCACATCGCCGAGCTTTGGCTTTTTATTCAGCCAGCCATCCTCCAGCCCCCAAAGTTGCGCGTAGGCGGAGTTGTAAAATTCGAGCTGGTGATCTGCGCCGTAGATCGCGATGGAGGAGCGGAGTTGTTCCAGCAAATCACGGTTGGAGGATTGGTAGCGTTTAAGCTCCTCGCTTAAATCTTCAGTATCGCTGATATCTTCGGCGATGCCGAGGGTGATTTTGCTTTCGGGGACGGGGGTTTCGCGTAGGCGTACATACAGGCGTTTGCCGCCCGTGATAATGTGGGTTTCGGTTGTTTGTTCTTCGCCCGCATCAATGGCGGCCTTGGCAAGTTCCGCGCCGAGTAGCTTTTTTTGTTCCTTGGATTTGCGGGTGGGGGTGGCGAGCTCTTTTTGATCTTTGATAATGGTGGAGGCGAGCTCGCCCGTTACCGCAACGTAAGAATCGTTCACCCAGATGATTTTTTGGTCCTCGTCCCGCAGCCAGCAGGGATAAGGGAGGCCGGCGAGGCTGTCGGCGTAGCGTTTATATTCGGCTTCTTTTTTGATGGCTTCGGCGGCGTAGTGTTTTTGCGCGGCGGTTTCTTCGGTGATGTCCTTGATCCACAGGATGTCGAACCGTGTGCCGCCGTCGCGGTCAAAACCTTGGGAGCCGGTGATTTGGAAGGATTTTGTTTCTTTGAGATTGCGGGTAAGGAGGATAAATTCCGCACCGTTTTCGGAGAGGCGATCAAAATATCCCTCAAGCGCCGCCGCATCGCCGGGGGGGATCATGTTTTGGATGTCAGCGATGGTTTCGATGCGGGTTACGCCGAGCGTGTCGCAAAAGCCGGATGAATAAGCGATAGAGCCATCGGACGCAAACCCGCAATATTCCCCGGGGAATGCGGCAAGGAAGGATTCCAGCCGCGCTTTTTCCGCCGCCGCTCTTGCACCTTTGGTGAAGGGGGAGAGGAGGGTTTTAAGGAGGGTTGGCTTTTTGCGTTTACGTTTGTGCACAGTGATCAAAGCTTACAAAATCACCGTCCTACTGTCATGCAAAAAGATGCGGTGGTTGGTGTATAGGTTTATGGCGCGGGCGAGGACGCGGGATTCTATGTCTTTGCCGGTGTCTTGCATCATTTTTGGGGTGAAGGCGTGGGTGATGCGGAGGATTTCTTGTTCGATGATGGGGCCTTCGTCTAGGTCGGGGGAGGCGAAATGCGCCGTCGCGCCGATGATTTTTACGCCGCGTTCATAGGCCTGGGTGTAGGGCTTTGCGCCTTTGAAGCCGGGGAGGAAGGAGTGGTGGATGTTGATGATGCGGCCTTCATATTGCGCGGCGAAATCGTTGCTGAGCACTTGCATATAGCGGGCGAGGGCGATTAGCTCGCTATCTGTTTCTTCGATGATTTTGGCGAGGGCGGATTCTTGCTCTGCTTTGTTGTCCTTTGTTATCGGGAGGTGATGGAAGGGGATGTTGTGGGCGTTGGCAAGCTCGCGGCAGGTTTCGTGGTTGGAGACGATGGCGGATACTTCGATATTCAGCCGCCCCGCGCGCGCGCGGTAGAGGAGGTCGTGCAGGCAGTGGTCGCTTTTTGAGACCATGATCAGGGTTTTGAGCGGTTTGGCGAGGTCGTGGATATTCCATGACATTGCAAATTCATCGGCGATTTCGGTAAAGCGTGTGGTGAAGCTTTCCAAGCATCCGTTTTGCAGGGGCGAGAAGACAACGCGCATGAAAAACTGCCCCGAGAGCGGGTCATTGAATTGTGCGGATTCTTCGATATTGCATTCGTTATTGGCAAGGCATGTCGCAACGGCGGCAACCACGCCGGGTTTGTCGGTGCATTTTAGGGTGAGTACGTTCATGTCCGTTGCTTCCTTTTGCTTTTTCACGTTGTTACGGCGCGCCTTGCGTATTTTTAATACGCGGCGGCGCTTGTGCCTAGTGAAAAAACAAAATCAAGCAACGGGGGCGTTGTTATTTTAGCTTTTCTGCTGTTTCGACCAATTGTTTTATGCAGGTGGTGAGGAAGGGATTTTCGGTTTTTAGGTCGCCATTATCGTCGAAGGCTTTGTGGGCGTTGCCCAGGGCGCATTGGGCGGGGATGACTGTCGTTCCGTGCATGGCGATGTTGGATAGGAGGTTGCGTAAGGTGGGGAGGCCGCGTAGGCCGCCCATCGGGCCGGGGGAGGCGGCGGCGATGGCGGTGACTTTGCCTTTGAAACAGTTTGTGCCGTCTGCTCCGCCGCGGCTCATCCAATCGAGGGTGTTTTTGAGGAGGGGGGAGAAGGTGGAGTTGTATTCGGGGGAGGCGATGAAGAAGCCGTCATGCTCGATGAAGAGGGCTTTGAGCTTTTGTGCTGCCTCGGGCATGCCGTGCTCGGCCTCGATATCTTCGCAAAAGATGGGGAGTTCGTAGTCGCGCAGGTCGATATATGTGGTTTGTGCGCCGAGGTCTTTGGCGATTTTCTCCGCCGCACGGGCGAGTTTTTTGTTGAGGGAGTCTTTGCGTGCGCTGCCTGCGAAGAATATGAGTTTTGGCATTTTGGTGCTTTCTTAATGCGTCATCCTGAGTGTAACGAAGGATCTCCCTGCTCATTGTGAGATCCCTCCGCTTATGCGTTCGGGATGACGCTTTGTTGGGTTAGTAACGATAATCGTCCTTTTTGAACGGGCCGTTTACGGTGACATCGATGTAGTCGGCTTGTTCTTTGGAGAGTTTGGAGAGGGTTGCGCCGACTTTGTCGAGGTGGAGGGCGGCGACTTTTTCATCGAGATGTTTGGGCAGGACGTAGACTTTGTTTTCGTAGTTATCCGCGTTCTTCCAAAGCTCGATTTGCGCGAGGGTTTGGTTGGTGAAGCTAGCGCTCATCACGAAGGATGGATGACCTGTGGCGCAGCCAAGATTTACCAAGCGGCCTTCGGCGAGGAGGAGGATTTTCTTGCCGTCGGGGAATTCGATTTGATCGACCTGCGGCTTGATGTTTGTCCATTTCATGTTGCGTAATGGCTCGACCTGGATTTCGTTATCAAAATGCCCGATGTTACACACGATGGCGTTGTTTTTCATGGCGCGCATGTGGTCAACGGTGATGATGTCGAAATTTCCGGTTGTGGTGACGAAGATGTCGGCGCGTGGTGCAGCGTTTTCCATGGTGACGACTTCGAAGCCTTCCATGGCGGCTTGGAGCGCGCAGATGGGGTCGATTTCGGAGACGAGCACGCGGCATCCGGCGGAGCGTAGGGATTCTGCTGTACCTTTACCAACATCGCCGAAACCGGCGACCATGGCTACTTTTCCCGCCATCATGACGTCTGTGGCGCGGCGGATCGCGTCGACAGCAGATTCACGGCAGCCATATTTGTTGTCAAATTTGGATTTTGTGACGGAGTCATTCACGTTGATGGCGGGGCATTTTAATGTGCCTTTTTTCGCCATGTCATACAGGCGTAGGACGCCGGTTGTTGTTTCTTCGGAGAGGCCTTTGATGTTTTCCATCAATTCGGGGCGTGTTTCGTGCAGACGGACGGTGAGGTCGGCGCCGTCATCGAGGATCATGTTAGGAACCCAACCATCTGGTCCTTCTATTGTCTGGTCGATGGCCCAGATAAACTCTTCCTCGCTCATGCCTTTTTTCGCGAATACGGGCGTGCCGTTTGCGGCGACGGCGGCGGCGGCGTGGTCTTGGGTGGAGAAGATGTTACATGAGCTCCACCGCACTGTCGCGCCGAGTTCTTGTAGTGTTTCGATGAGGACGGCGGTCTGGATTGTCATGTGTAGACAGCCAACGATGCGCGCACCTTCGAGGGGTTTTTTACCGCGGTATTCCTCGCGCGTCGCCATCAAGCCGGGCATTTCCACTTCTGCGAGTTCGATTTCCTTGCGTCCCCATTCGGCAAGCGAGATATCGGTGACCCAGTAATCGTTTTCAAGGGTTTGTGGCAGGGCAGACATAAATAAAATCCTCTTTTAATTGGTCTTAAGAGAGGACATTATTTTTGGGTTTGAATCAAGATGGAATTCAATAAGTTTAATTTTAAAGAGATCTAATTTTTTTGTGAGTTTGCTTTTGTTTCAAAAATTAATGTTTCGTTAAGGGTTGTTGCTCTATAATAGGGCA
>JBOEFZ010000045.1:0-23974 GCA_050633165.1 Alphaproteobacteria bacterium
CCTCCCTCATCCTCACCGGAAATGGTGATGTGGTGGAGCCTCAAGACGGCATTATCGGCATCGGATCAGGCGGAAACTACGCCCTCGCCGCCGCCCGCGCGCTGTATGAGCAAGATTTATCGCCCGAAGAAATCGCCAAAAAATCCATGCAAATCGCGGCAGATATCTGTGTCTATACGAATGAAAACATCACGATTGAAACTTTATAATTATGAGCAAAACAACACCTGAAAAAGACGCCATTGCCTTCACCCCGCGTGAAATTGTATCCGAGCTTGACCGCTTTATCATCGGACAAAATGATGCCAAAAAGGCCGTCGCCATTGCGTTACGCAATCGCTGGAGACGTAAACAGCTTGACGCGGGTTTGCAAGAGGAAGTCTATCCTAAAAATATTCTTATGATCGGGCCGACAGGCGTGGGGAAAACCGAGATCGCCCGCCGCCTCGCCAAACTCGCCCAAGCGCCGTTTATCAAGGTCGAAGCCACCAAATTCACCGAAGTCGGCTATGTCGGCAAAGATGTCGAGGCGATTATCCGCGACCTCACCGAAAACGCGATCCATATTACCAAAGAAGCGTTACGCAAAACTGTTAAAGCAAAGGCCGAAATTTATGCCGAGGAACGCGTCCTCGATGCGCTTGTTGGTGAGAATGCCGGCGATTCCACCCGCGACAATTTCCGCAAAAAGCTCCGCAGTGGTGAGCTAAACGATCGCGAAATTGAAATCGAAGTTATCGACCAAGGCAGCCCCATGGGCGACATGATGGACATCCCCGGCATGCCCGGCGCATCAATGGGCATGATCAATGTCGGCGATATGCTCGGCAAAGCCTTCGGCGAGCGTACAAAGAAAAAGAAAATGACCGTGGAGGAAAGCTATGAAGTCCTTACGGGCGATGAAAGTGATAAGCTCCTCGATGAAGATAAAATCGTTGCTCAAGCGCTCGAACTTGTCCAAGAAAACGGCATCGTCTTCCTCGATGAAATCGACAAAATCGCCGCTCGCCAAGATGCGCGTGGCGGCGATGTTTCCCGCGAAGGCGTACAGCGCGACCTCCTCCCGTTAATCGAGGGTACAACCGTATCTACAAAATACGGCAGTGTAAAAACCGACCATATCCTCTTCATCGCATCCGGCGCGTTTCATTATGCCAAACCCAGCGACCTGCTCGCTGAACTCCAAGGGCGCTTGCCCATCCGTGTCGAACTCCGCGCCTTAACAATCGAAGATTTCCAGCAAATCCTTAAAGACACCGAAGCCAGCCTGATCAAACAATATGTCGCCCTAATTGGTACGGAAGACGTTACATTGGAATTCGAAGATGCCGCCATCGACGAAATCGCCAAGCTATCTTTTGAGGTTAATGAACAAGTCGAAAATATCGGCGCCCGCCGCCTCCACACGGTCATGGAAAAATTGCTGGAAGAGCTCTCCTTCTCCGCCACCGACCGCAGCGGCGAAACCGTAAAAATCACCGCCGATTACGTAAGAGAACACGCCGAGGAATTGGTCAAGGCCGCCGATTTGAGCAAGTTTATCTTATAACAACAGTCTCAGGATCATATCCCGAACAATTTCCAATGTAAGCCTCTCCAAGTGTGACACCCATAATGCTGACTTACTAGGGTCTGGACTTATAAAATATAGTGATACCGCGCGAGCTATTAAGTTATGTAAAATGAGAAGTCTTGGATTACGGCTATTTTTCTGCTTTGATGTAGTCATGAAATGGCTACTTACACTATTATTATTAACCCTCCCCGCAAACGCCCAAAATGCCAAAACACCCCTCCCCCAAATCGCCTTCCCGCTTGATTGCACGCTGGGAAAAGATTGTTGGGTCGTGAACACCGTTGATACCGACCCCGCAAAGGATAGCGCCAAAGATTTCCAATGCGGCGCAAAAACCTACGACAACCACAAGGGCACAGATTTCGCCATCCGCTCCCGCACAGAAATGGAAAAGGGCGTCAACGTTTTAGCGGTAAAGAACGGCAAAGTCCTCCGCCTACGCAACACCGAAGACGACACGTACAAAACCAAAGAACAACAAAAATCCATCACCGCCGCCAACAAAGATTGCGGCAACGGCATCATTATTGATCACGGGCAGGGGCTACAAAGCTATTACTGCCACCTAAAACAAAACTCAATCCGCGTCAAAATCGGCGATGAAGTCAAAGCGGGTCAGCCCATCGCCCAAATCGGCCACTCCGGCTTCACGCAATTCCCGCATCTCCACCTCACCATCCTATGGGAAGGCGGGCATATCGACCCCTTTACCGGACATCTCATGGAAGAAGGCTGCGGCAAATTCAAAGACAATATGTGGCACCCCGACATAACGCCCGAACCCATCGCTATCTTCGACGGCGGGTTCACAAACACCGCTCCCGATTTCTCAATCATCAAGGCCAGCAAACACGTACACCCCGAAACCTTGAGCAAAACCGGACACGCCCTCGTCTACTGGGCCGGCTTTTACCACAGCCAAGCCAGCGATAAAATCACCCTCACCATCACCGACCCAAACGGAAAAATATTCGCCAAACGCGAAGCCACCCTCGAAAAATCTCAAATCCGCGCCTATCAATACACCGGACGCACCCTCGCCGGCAAAGACATGCCAGCCGGAATCTACACCGGAACCATCACGTTTGAACGCAACGACCACCCCGTAAAAACGCAAATACATACCACAGAGCTAAAATAAACCAACCATTCGGTATCTTATCGCGAACGCCGCAAATAAACATACAACGCCCCACCGCCACCATCTTTCGCCGCCGCCCCCTGCGCCGTCAAAACAATATCTCGCAACGGCGCTTCATTAAGCCACTCCGGAACATTCCGCTTCAAAACCCCCGGCGCAGAATCAAATAAATCTTGCGAAGCCTTACGGCTTTTCCCTTTCCCCGTGATCACAAGAACGCAGCGCTTCCCCGCCGCCTGTGCCGCCACCAATGTCCGGATTAACGCCTGCCGCGCCTCTCCCTGATTCATCCCATGCAGATCAAGCCGCCCGTCAATCGCAATCTGCCCCGCCCGCAATTTCCGCAAAGTACCCGCATCCACATCCCGCCCCTTCGGCTGCGCTCGCGCCTCTCCCCACGCAACAGGCGGCACAACACGCGCCGTCTCCACGCCCAACGAAGGTCGCGCCTCCTTTTCACGCGCCTGCACACGCGGCTTTTCAACCGACAAATCCTTATCCGCCCGAAACGTTTCCGGCTCACCCCGCTTCAACGGCACAACATCCTTTGTAACCGCCCGCCACAAAGCATCATCATCTGAATTTGGCTCTTTATCATCACCCATACTTCAATGTATAATAAATACAATGAGGGAGGAAGTTTTGAAATTCTGGATTTTAACCATTGCTGCATGCTTACTGCTTAATCCACACGCAAAGGCCTTCACCCAAGACGATGCAAAAGAAACAACCCAGGCCCTACGCGCAAAGCGCCTGAATCAAGCAGACCCAGCCGAAAAAGCCACCTTCGCCTTTTACAAACTCGGTCACGCAACGCCAAATTTCGACACATGGGTAAGAAACACAAAACGCTTCAAAACAACCCCCTTCTCCGAACGCATAAACACCCTGAAATACGAAACCAATCGCTTAAAAACACTCTTCCAAAATTACAACATCCAAAATGACCCGATAGAGATCAAACTCCCCATCCGCATCTTCGTCACACAAGACGGCGAAAACTACGCCCTGAAATTCACCATAAAACCACCCACCCAAGGCACAACAGAATACAACATCCAGAGCTTTGGCAAAGAAACCCTGGCAATCATCTACAGCAACGCCGCAATATTGGAAAACATCCACTTCGACACACAAGAATACCTATCAAACATCAAACAATACTGGTTCGAAGACATCAAATACGACGCAGAACTCGCCCTAACCCTCAAACCAATATCCGCCGATCACGAAAACAAAATCCAATTACAAGAAAAACAACATTGGCTTATGGCAACGCGCATTGAAGACGCAAAAATAAACTTTTTTGACCGTTTTGAACAAGAAAACAAGGCGTTATGGCATCAAAAAGCACAAAACACGCAAGAAACAGCACAATAAATTTGCCTCACCCCCCGTTTTCACGCTAAAATAAACCCATAAATAGAAATTTATACGTTGAACAAGGAAAACAGGATGTTTTCGGACTACGCCAAAAATACGGGCGCCACGCCCCCACGCCATGCCGAATATTCGGATACACGCCATGCTATCCACCGTCAAGATACGGATTGGAACCGCAAAAAACAAAAAAACGCCGAACAAAACAACCAAAACCTCGACAGTGACAGCGCCATGATATCCGTTGATGCCGCGATCTTATTCCTGAAAAACTTACTGGAAAAATCCGCACAGGAAAAACCCGACCACAACCAAACCCCCAACGAAACCGCACAAAATGCCACAACACGCCTAAACGCGCTCTCCAAACCACACGCGCATTACGCCGCCCATGCCTATGCCCACGCCGCCGAAATCACCCCGACGCAGCGCCAACGCAACGCCGCCCGAAACTACGCCCGCGATCGCTTGCGCCTTGTCATTTCGCATTTCGAAACAATCAAACGCAACGGCATCAAAGAAATTCACGTTGAACGCGGTGAAGACTTCCTCACCAGCATGGAAAACGCCGCACAAAACGCCCTAATCATCCGCTAAATAATAGCCATCATCCGCCGTTTTCAAGATTCGCGGCTCCGACGGCTCATCCTCGATTTTTTGGCGAAGGCGGTAAATATGCGTCTCTAACGTATGTGTCTCAACCCCGTCCCCATACTCCCAAACCTCCCGCAAAATCCGCTCCCGCGAAACCACGCCGCCCGCCTCATGCAACAACCGCAACAACGCCGATTCTTTTTCAGTCAGGGAAATTTCCACCCCTCCGGCAGCACTCAAAATATGCGTATAAATATCCAGCCGATACCCACCAATCACCAACCCATCACACGCCGCATCCACCCGCATCACATCATCCAAAACCACCCCCAGCCGGACTTTCCCCTGATAAGACGCCTCAACACCCTCAAAATCCACGCCCCCTTGAAAACCATGTTTTTCAAGGCCTTGAACCAACTTATCGCGCATAAAATCATCCATACCGTAATATGGCATAACGCTTGCAAAGCTTCAAACATGATTGAAAATAGCGCAGCATCGCCACTAAACACGGGGCAAAAAACGCTCACTTTCGTAAAAAACGAGCGCATGGGCGGCACTGTTCCGGCATGGATGCCGCTGCAAGAAGGCACAAAATCCGCCTTTGAAACCATGCTCGGCAATGCTCTCACCCTTGAAACAGCCCAAACACAAAACACAAACGCCCTCGCATACGCCCCCACAATCGATACGCAAAACAAGGAGTTTACTCTTGGCGATCTGGTCGACATGGTGAACCCGCTCCACCACGTCCCAATACTCGGCACCGCCTACCGCGAGATCACAGGTGACACCATCAAACCCATCGGCAAAATCATGGGCGGCGCGGTCTATGGCGGGCCTTTAGGCGCGGCAAGCGGCATCATCGATATCGTTGTCGAAAATGAAACCGGCGCGACACTCGAATCCCACATCACAACCCGCACTTTCGGGCGTGAACAAAACCTACCGTCAGCCCCCATAAACACTGACATCAAAGACCTGAATTTCAAAGAAAACGGCGGATTATATAATTTCGATGCTTAACTCGCGATATCATTACGAGGAAGCAAAGCCGACGCGACAACCCATCACCCTTCACTTTTGGTAAGCGCAGACGATGGATTGCTTCGCTACGCTCGCAATGACGCACTCAAAAGCCCACTCCCTCACATCAAAATTCTTCATTCTAAAAAACCCTATCACCAAACACGCCCGATCCAACACGCACATATGTTGCGCCAAGCGGTACAGCCTTTTCAAAATCCGCGCTCATCCCCATGCTAAGATCCGGCACACCCAAACGATCCGCCCAAACCTTAAGCAAACCAAAATGCAGCGCAGACGGCTCATTCACGGGAGGAATACACATCAAACCGCGCACATCAAGGCCACATTCCCCCACACAAAAATCATAAAAATCCGGCAAAGCATCCGTAGAAATCCCCGCCTTTTGCGGCTCATCACCTGTATTCACCTGAATAAAGCACGGCAAATGCCGCCCTTGCCTCTCCATCTCCGCCGAAAGCGCCCGTGCCAATTTCTCCCGATCCAGCGTTTCAATCACATCAAAAAGCGCAACCGCATCTTTAACCTTGTTGCTCTGAAGCGGCCCGATTAGATGTAATTTCAAATCCGCATAATCCGCACGCCAGCCCTCTTCGAATGAACCCCAGCGCCCCTGCGCCTCCTGCACCCGATTTTCCCCAAACACAAGATGCCCCGCGATAAGCGCAGCCTCAACCCGTGCCTCCGGCTGCTTCTTACTCACGGCAACAAGCTGAACCGCCGCCGGATCACGCCCCGCCTCTTCCGCCGCGGCAACAATCTGCGCCTGAACCGTTTTTAGATTTTCTTCAATACTCATAACTTCAAAATACGCGAATCAGCACAAAAAGAAAGGGCTCCAAACGGAGCCCTTCCAAAAATCCTTAAGGTTCAAATCAACTTCTGATTAGAAGTTAACCTGTGTACCCAATGTTACGTATGTAGCGTCTGGGTCAGTAGCAATGATGCTGTCTGTATCAACATAACCGATAGAACCACGGAAAGTCATACCAGGACCGTAAGTGTATGTAACACCAGCAGAGTAACGCTCAGCTTCGTCATCTTCTACACCATCAAAGTTGTCCACGTTGAAGTATGAAGCACCGAGTTTGAAAGCACCTGTTGTGTAGTCAACACCAACAACAAATGTCTCTTCATCATCTGTACCTGCACCATCAATTGCTTGATTGTCTTCAGTATAGATAACACCAACACCGATTGGACCAAAGTCAAGGTCAAGACCTACGTTCCAAGCTTGACGGTCATCTTCACCAGCGAGCTCAACTTCGTTATCACCATGTGCATAACCAGCACCAGCAATCACGCCAACATTATTGAACTGACCTTCATAACGAACAGCAAGTTCATATGTTTCACCAATAGTCTCTGGCGAAGAAACATCATCTGAACCGATACCTTCTTTGTCATTTGCACCATCTGTGTCAGGTGAGTAAGAAGCACCAAGTTGGAAACCGTTCAAGATTGGTGAAAGATATGTAACCTTATCAGCTTTACCAGATGCATCCATATCATAGTCAAGACCATCAGTTGTCAATTCTGTAAGTGTAGTACCGCCGATTCCAGCTACAGAGTAGTTAACAGGCTGAACATACTGACGGATACCGTCGATGTTTGAGTCAGCAGAAGGAGCAGCAACCTGTAGAAGGTAACCAGCACCGTCTTCCGCACCAAAGTTTACACGACCCCATGAACCGGAGAAGTATGCATATGATTCGTCAGCAGACCAATCACCGGTTTCTGCATCACCTGTAACCTCAACATGCGCACCAACAGTCAAACCATTGTCCAACGTTGTTTCGCCACCGAAGTGGATTTCTGTGTCACGGATGATATCGAAGTCGTTAACTTCTTGTGTACCTGCTTCGTCTTGATCAACGTATGCACCGTAACCTTTAAAATAACCACCAAGTTCAAGTTGAACCTGAGCGGCTGCTGGTGTAGCGATCATGGCAAGGCCACAAACTGCTGCACTACTGAGTAGTAATTTTTTCATTATCATTCCTCCAATTATTTGATGATAATTATTAAACAAGAGGTCAAGAAAGACCCCACCTGCCCTTTCGGACACTGCCATAAAGCCTGCAATCCACCCCGCCTTCAACGCAAATGAACAATTTTTAAAAAAAATCTTAAATATGTTGCATTTTTGCAACAGTGCTTTTGAACGCTTGAGAGAGCGCAAATCCCGTGCTAATAAACCAAAGACTATATAACAAATGGACAAACAAACATGCGCCTGAAAACACTCTCCTTTCTCCTAACCGCCGGAACATTAGCCTTAACCGCCTGTGAAACCGGACAGATCGAAACCGAAGCAAAATACCCCTCCGGCCTTGATCGCCAAGCCACTGGCGAAGATATCTACGGCGAAAAACAAAGCATCTTCGGCAACGAAGGCCTCTCCCTCTTCGGCGGCAAGAAAAAAGGCGAATCCGAAGACGGCTCCGGCGGCCTAGCAATCAACAGCTTCCTATGGCGCGCCTCCCTCGACACCGTCTCCTTCATGCCACTGGCCAGTGCAGACCCGTTCGGCGGCGTCATCCTCACCGATTGGTACACAACCGCCGAATCTCCGGATGAACGCTTTAAGCTCAATGTCTTTATATTAAGCCGCGAACTCCGCTCCGACGGCATAAGAGTGCGCAGCTTCAAACAGATTAAGAAAAAGGGCAAATGGGTCGATGCCGACGCATCCCCCGAAACCGCCCGCGCCCTCGAAGACACAATCCTCACCCGCGCCCGCCAATTACGAATCGCGAAATTAGAGGATTAAGAAAATTAACCGCGGAGGCGCGAAGAACGCGGAGATATAAACATGACGAATGTTATCGACATCAATTTAGAAGAAAATCAAATCACACAAAAATTGATGGACTATTTCTTGCGCATCCATAAGCAAATGGGCGCAGGGTTACTAGAAAGCGTTTATGAAGAATGCCTATGCCATATCCTACAAAAAGAAGGTATCGCATTTGAACGTCAAAAATTCTTACCCATAAAATTCGAAGATTTGTATGTCGAAAAGGCCTATAAAGTAGACCTACTTATAGAAGACAAAATTATCGTCGAACTCAAAAGTGTTGACCGAATAGCACCAATTCATGAAGCGCAAATTTTAAATTATTTAAAACTTGCCGACAAAAAAATCGGCCTCCTCGTCAATTTTAACGTTCCTCTTATTAAAAATGGCGTTAAAAGATTTGTAAACAACCATTAACATTAAGAAAAACTCCGCGACCTCTGCGCCTCCGCGGTTCAAAAAAACTATGACCGAACGATACAATATCAAAGAATGCGAAGCCAAATGGCGTAGCGCATGGGAAAAGGCTGAGATCTTCAAAACCACCGAAGACACAGCAAAGGAAAAATACTACGTCCTTGAGATGTTCCCCTACCCATCGGGACGCATCCATGTCGGGCATGTCCGCAATTACACGCTCGGCGATGTCGTCGCGCGCTATAAAACTGCCAAGGGCTTTAACGTCCTCCACCCCATGGGATGGGATGCTTTTGGATTGCCGGCAGAAAACGCCGCCATCGAACGCGGCCTCCATCCTGGTAAATGGACACTCGAAAACATCGAAACCATGCGCGCGCAGCTCCAAACAATGGGCCTCTCCATCGATTGGGATCGCGAATTTGCCACCTGCAAACCCGATTACTACAAACACGAACAAAAAATGTTCCTCGAATTCCTGAAACGCGGCATCGCTTACCGCAAAGAATCGGTCGTCAATTGGGACCCCATCGACAACACCGTCCTTGCCAATGAACAAGTCGTCGACGGCAAAGGCTGGCGCACCGGTGCACCGGTGGAGCGCAAAACCCTCAACCAATGGTTCCTCAAAATAACCGATTACGCGGATGATCTCCTCGATGGCCTGAAAACCCTCGACCAATGGCCGGAAAAAGTCCGCACCATGCAAGAAAACTGGATCGGTAAAAGCCAGGGCCTAAAGCTTACCTTAAATGTCATCCCGACCGAGCGGGAGCACGTGGAGGGATCCGGTAATACATCAGATCCTTCGACTACGCTCGGGATGACATCCTTAGAGATATTCACAACAAGACCCGACACCATCTTCGGTGCAAGCTTCGCCGCCATATCCCCCGATCACCCCTTGGCGGAAACGCTCGCCGGTAATAAAAACGGCTTCGAAAATTTCATCAAACAATGCCAAGCCATCGGCACATCCGAAGCCGCCATCGAACAAGCCGAAAAACTCGGCTTCGACACCGGCTACACTGTCCAACACCCGTTTTTAGAAGATACTCAACTCCCCCTATACATCGCCAACTTCATCCTCATGGACTACGGCACAGGCGCAATCTACGGCGTTCCGGCGCACGATCAACGTGATTTTGATTTCGCCAAAAAATATGGGCTTCCCATTACCCAAGTTATCGACCACAATGACGCTAATATCGAAAAAGAGGCCTATTCCGGCACGGGCACCCTCATAAACTCCGACTTCCTCAACGGTAAAACCATCGAAGAAGCCAAAGCCGAAATCATAACCCAATGCGAAACCCGCAATATCGGCGAGGGAACAACCCAATACCGCCTCCGCGATTGGGGCATCAGCCGCCAACGCTACTGGGGCTGTCCAATCCCGATCATCTACCGCGAATCCGACGGCGCCGCCATCCCCGTCCCCGAAGACCAACTCCCCGTCGAACTCCCCGAGGACATATCTTTCGATAAACCCGGCAACCCGCTCGACCACCACCCAACCTGGAAACACACAACCTGCCCCGAAACAGGTGAACCCGCCATCCGTGAAACCGACACTTTCGACACCTTCTTCGAGTCCAGCTGGTATCAATTCCGCTACTGCGATCCCAAAAACGAATCCCTCCCCGCCCACACATCCAAAACCGACTACTGGATGCCCAAATCCGGCGGCGTTGATCAATATATCGGCGGCGTCGAACACGCCGTCCTCCACCTCCTCTACGCCCGTTTCTTCACCCGCGCAATGAACACCTGCGGCTACGTGAACACGCTTGAGCCCTTCAAAGGCCTCTTCACCCAAGGCATGGTAACGCACGAAACCTATAAAAACGCGGATGGCAAATGGATACTGCCCGAGGAATACGAAGCCCTCGCCGACAAATCCACCGCCACAATCGGCCCTTCGATCAAAATGTCGAAATCCAAAAAGAACGTCGTCGACCCCGAGGACATCATCGGCACATACGGCGCCGACGCCGCCCGCCTCTTCATCCTCTCCGATTCCCCGCCCGAGCGCGATTTAGAATGGACCGAAAGCGGCATCGAAGGCGCATGGAAATTCATCAACAAACTCCACCGCACAGTCAATGAAAATCTTGAGGCACTGCCGCAAACCGGCACACAAGCCCCCTCCAAATTCACCGATACCGCACAAAAACTCCGCCAAACCACCCACAAATCCATCATCGGCATTGCGGAATCCATCGAAACCTTCGCCATGAACAAAGCCGTCGCCCAAACACGCGAGCTTTCAAACGCAATCGCAAGCTTCAAACCACAAAGCGATGCCGATCAATGGGCATACCGCGAATCCTTTGAAACCTTGGCAAAGCTCATCAACCCGATGATGCCGCATCTTGCCGAAGAACTCTGGTCACTC
Source organism: Alphaproteobacteria bacterium (assembly GCA_050633165.1). GTDB lineage: Bacteria > Pseudomonadota > Alphaproteobacteria > Micavibrionales > Micavibrionaceae > TMED27. The sequence goes on from JBOEFZ010000045.1 coordinate 11,354, forward strand.
CTCGGGCACGAAACCTTGCTGGCCGAAGAATCTTGGCCAAGCGCAGATAAATCACTCCTCACCCAATCCACCGTCACCATCGGCGTGCAAGTTAACGGAAAAATGCGCGGGAAAATCGAAATCGCCCCCGATGCAGACGAAGACACCGCCCGCGAAGCAGCCCTGTCCCAAGACAACGTCGCGCGCGCCATGGAAAACAAACAAATCCGAAAATTCATCTACGTCCCCGGCAAAATCGTGAATGTGGTGGCGGGATGAAAAAATTATTCCTAATCCCGCTCCTACTCCTAACCGCCTGCGGCTTCTCGCCCGTTTACGGAACATATGGGCAATCAGCAATCGCAACAGAATCCCAACTCCAAAACATCACGATCGACAATATCCCCGATTACGAGGGGCAATATCTAAGAAACGCCCTCATCGATCGCTTCCACCGCAACGGCACCCCGCAAACAACGCTCTACACCCTCACCTTCACGCCAATCACCGAAACCAAACGCGACCTCGACGTCACCATCGATTCCGACACCACCCGCGCGCAATTAACCCTCTCCACCACAATCACCCTCAAAAACAACACAACCGGCGCAAATATATTAACCCAAAGCCTCCGCTCCACCGCCAGTTACAACGTCTTGGGCAGTGAATACACCAACAAAGTCTCCGAAGACACCACCCGCCGCAACGTCCTAGACGACCTCGCCCGCCAAGTGGAACGCGAATTAAGCCTATATTTTAATCGGTAAACTATTTCGAGTTTTAATTGCTGCAAAGCATCACATAATATTTTTGACATATCGAGGCTATTTTATTAATTCTCAATTATGAGCATAACTCGCCTAAAGCCAGTTTTAACAACACCCGAAAAACCACCAAAATTACTACACGAAATAGCAGGCAATGCATGTTTAAGAGAAATTTTTGTCTACAGCCAAAGAGACTTTTCCGCCGGCTGCCGTGTTGAAGAAACATCTCGAGACTATAATGGGGAAAAAGTTCTACCGTACTTCAGCGACAGAAATTTAGTTTCTCTATCAGGTGAATATTCCACCTCGGAAGTCCGAGCTGCGCTAAAAAAGCAAACAAAGAACGAAGACCCAAAAATAACAAATCTACGCGAACATATTACACGTACAATCGAAGATAAAAAATTATTCGAAACCTGTGTAAGAACACCTGAAGAGGCACACCAAAAAGGCATTGTACTCTTAGACGAAGGCGGATATTTAGGCGGCGACACCCCCTTAGGCATCATGGCGTATGATTAATATGCTCATCGAAAATTTCAATCGTTAAAGATTTGCCAAAAACAACAAACTCCCCTACTTTTACTAATAATAAACTAGTCGTTTCAGTTAGCGATCGTACAGCCTTCGAAAATGAAGTCGTTCGAGAACCGCACCGCAGCGTACATTTTGTACGTGAGGAGCGGAAGCGCAAAACGACTTTATTTGCAGAACTGTACGATTGTTAAATGGAATGACTAGATGTCCGACGTAAACGCCAATGATACCCGTTTAATTGAATCCTGTGACGAAGTCTCCGCCCTCTATCAAGGCGCCGGGAACAACACCATGACAGGCATAGAGGTCGAGCTCGCCTTCTTCGATCCCGCCTCGCCCGACCTAACCCCCATGACCATCCCGCAAAACGAGACCATCAAAAACGCCACAAATGCCCAATGCGGCGGCGATTTCGCCCGCAACGAGCCCACCTCTGAAATGCTCGAAATCGGCAGCATCGCCGCAAAACCAAACGAACTAGACACAATAATCACCGATACAAACCGTAAAATCGCCTGCCTAACCCAAAAAGCCGCCGATATAGGCCTAAAACGTTCATTTTTCCAAGACTTACCCGACCAAACCGCCCAAGACCTCCTCAAAAACGTCGTCGATATCCCTAGATACCAAGCCTTCTTCGCCCCACCACGCAAAGACATGATGGATGTCGCCGCCTATTTCTCCGTCTGCAAATCCAACCAAATATCGGTCAGCCACCGTGACCCCGACCATCTCCTATCCAATATCCGCCGCCTTTACTACCTCGCCCCCTTCCTCTTCATGATCATGGATAACGGATCAGGATTTAATGAAGCCGAAGCCTTCTCCGGTCACGCCGGTATGCACCACCGCGCCGCCCTAGGCACACGCGGCGGCTGCCCTGATTACGTCTTCACCGCTCAATCCGGCGAAGAATATATCCGCGCGCATATAAACGCCGTCATGAACAACCCACTCTTCGTCTATTACGATGAAAATGGCGACCTCATCCGCCTCCCCGCCGGCGAATGGCAAAGCTTCAATAACTTACGCGAAAAGGGCCTGAACACCGCCACCAACTACTATTTCGCACAAACTATCCTCTGGCCCGACGTAAAAATCGCCGCCCTTAAGGATGAAGCCGAAAACGTCACAGGCCACAGATTCGAAGCCCGCATGATCGGCGTCGGCATGCATCAACATATCTCCGCCTTGCTAATAATCGCCGGCCTCGCCTTCAACGAAGAATTCGCCCACGCCACAGACACCCTCCTAAAATCCTACGGCTTTGACCCACAAACGCCTGAAAACACAAAAGCCAACCTCACAAAGGCTTATAAAGCCGCCCGCGAACATAGCGGACAATTCCTCAACATCCCCTACGGCACCGGAAACATGCAAAATTTCGCGAAATCCTTCGCCAACATCCTCGAGGCCGCCTACAACGACTCCCCCCACGAAACCGCCCTATCCCCCATCCTCCACATCTGCCGCACCGGATTAACAGACGCCAAAATCAACCGCATAATGTTCCCCACCTTAACAGACGCCAAAAACTTCCAACGCACCTTCGACCCCGAAATCCTGCAAAATACAAATTTGTGCACTGCCCAACTCTTCGAAGACAACACACAAAAAACCAACCAGTCGGCCTGCATTGGCAATATCTAAAAAAAGCGCCGCAAACGGCAAGGAATTAAACCCGAAAGAGATTAAAAAATCTCACCACAAAAGCCCCCCTTAGCCCCACTACAATCTCTCCACAAAAACCGTAATCTTCACGTTTCCATCACAATCTCAAATAAAAACGCAATAAAACGTGACCCCTCCCGTTTTCTAATCTAAATTAAGAAAATGGCAATTTGCAGTCCCTGTATTATCCTTAAACGGAATAACTATTTATGAAACTCGGCTACCGCGACATTGAACCCTTCGTCAAATCCCCCAACCCCGCGGCAAAGGTCATCCTTACCTACGGCCCAGATCATGGCTTGATGAAGGAACGCGCAAAAACCATGGCACAAAGCGTCGTCGCCGATATCAACGACCCCTTCAACGCCGTCACCCTAACCCCCGAAATTCTCGCCGAGGACCCCGCCCGCCTCTCCGACGAAGCCAACGCAATGTCCATGATGGGCGGCAACCGCCTCATCCGTGTTGAAGGCGCAACCGACAAACTCACCACCCTCATCAAAGAATACCTAGGGTCCCCCAACGACAACGCCCTCATTATATTAGAATCCGGCGAACTCTCCCCCCGCAGCTCCCTTCGTAAAACTTGCGAAGCCGCCAAAAACGCCGCCGCCATCCCTTGCTACGTCGAAGATGAACGCGACCTCGGCCGCCTCATCCGCGAAACCCTCCAAGCCGCAAATTTAAATATCGAGCCCGATGCCGCCGGCTGGCTCGCCTCAAACATCGCCGGAAACCGTCAAAAAGCCCGCAGCGAACTCGAAAAGCTCATCATCTATAAGGGGAATGACACCTCCCCCATCACAATCGACGATGCAAGCGCGGCCTGCGGCGAAAGCGGCGCAACCGCGCTCGATGAATTCATCTACGCCACCGCCGGACACAACCCTGAAAAAGCCTTACGCAGCCTAAACACACTCCTCGAAGAAGGTGTCGCCTTCATCGTCATGCTCCGCGCCTTACAAAACCACTTCCGCAAACTCCATCTTGTAAAATCTCTCATCGCCCAAGGCACAAATACCGACCAGGCGGTAAAATCCCTAAAACCCCCGATTTTCTTCAAACAACAAGGCGCCTTCACCGCCCAAGCCAACCGATGGAGCCTCCAAGGCCTAAATCACGTCCTGAGCCGCCTAAACGACCTAGAATCCCAATGCAAACAAACCGGCGCCCCCACCGAAACCCTCTGCGCCCAAGCCATCCTAAGCATCAGCGCAAATAAGAGAGCGGCTTAATCGTAATTTCGTTCAAGACGATAATCATTTTGAAACTCAATTTTATGAGATGGCACACAATCCAAAAGCACTGAAATCGCAGGCCCATCCTCACTACCGAACAAGGCCGCTCTCAAAACCAAACCATATTCAGACACCCAACTCTGCGGGCAATCAGAAAACTGCACCATCTGCCCTATGGCATTGCGAATAGGTTCCGGCGCATTCAAATAAAAATCAGGAATATGCTCCCCACTCCACGCACCAGCAAAATCCGAAATCTCTTTCCATCCCGCAAATTCCGAACGATGCGCATAAAGCCTATCAATAACCCGCGCATCAACCTCAAGCCGCTCCCTCACGCTCTCCACAAACCTCTCATAAGGCATAGCCTCCAAAATCTTCCGCTCAATCTTGGGAAGCTGATCCTTCGAAAAATAAACATATTGCTTACGAAGCCCATCCTCAACCCAATCCAGAGAAAAACGGCTCGCAACATGCTCCAAAACCCCTTTTATTCCCTCTTCCGCACAACACTTAAAAATATCATCCGGCGTAAAGCCCTCCTCTTCCTGAACTTTCCGCGGAATAATCGTCATCAAAATCCCGCAAATAACCGCTTCCGGCAAAAACAAATTATTCTCGCGTATATCCGCAATACTATCGGACCCCTTACTCTTGCTATATTGCTGCCCCTTCGCACCAGCAACAAGGGCAAGAAACAAATAAACAGTATCATTAGGATAAATACCCTCAACACCGGCGTGATGCATCGCACTTTGAATGTAAGCTTGCGCCATCGTAAAATCAGCTTGGCGATAATCCCGAAATACGCGAGTAAATGATAAATCATCAAACGCACCGGCATTTTTATATCGTGGCATATCCGCGCCCACATCACGCAAAACGAAATCTTCCTCAACATCATAATCATCTTTTTCACTGGGTGGTTTAGGATCAGGCATGCGCTGAAAATACTGCGGGCCCCCGCGCCAACTGATAAGTGAAAATTCCCTAACATCACTAATATTCCGTTTTAAATATATTTTACGATCGCGCTCTTCCGTATAGCCTTCTTTGCCCTCCAACTTTTGCGAAATACCTTTATAAAGCTCAATTTGGTCGGAATCCGACTGCCTGAAATAGCGGCTCTCATCTATATCAAAACCCAACCAAGCCAGATCATCGCGAATAATCTGAACATATTTTTCTTGGCTCTTTTCCTGATTAGTGTCATCAATACGAAGCGTAAAGTCTCCACCCATACTCATGGCTGTCAAAAGCGACATAAGCGCCGTTCGAACACTTCCCAAATGCATACTTCCCGTCGGTGAAGGCGCGAAACGCGTGCTAACTTTCTGTTCACGCAAAATATGCTGCCGCAGCACATCTGACTGCCATCTCCGCTTTGCAACATTAGCATTTACACAATTTTCACGGCCAAATCGTGCATGCATAACCTGCATAAAGGCATCAATACGGCACATTATTTTAACTTCGCGCCCACCCCGCATGGCTGGCAAAATAATCAAACTATCCGGGTACATTTCATGCTGCTTGGCAATATACGCATCAATATAAAACCTATGAATAAAGCCACTGCTATTATCAAACATAGGGTGTTTGAAACTACTAAAACCAACGTTCTTCAAAAAAGAATCTTCAGCAGTCTCAGCTTTAACTTGAGTTTCACGACTCAAACCCACAGCCATTTCGTTTATGCTTCCATCCTCATCAAGGATGACCATGCTATTCCTAGCGCCCTGAGTAACAATCAAAAACTGTGGCGCACGCACAAGCTTACCTAAATCCGCCACTTTCTGAAATTCCGGCAAAAGCGTAACATCACCATCCGCACTGGCAATCTTCACCACCGGATCATGCGCCAAAATATCAGCAATAAACCCGTCAAAATCCTCGGTAATAAATTGTTCGGCTTTCATCATAGCCGCAATCTAACAAAAGAGATAAATATGTCAAACAATTATTGGAAATAAAAGGCTAACTCGCCAAACGCGCACCCGCATTATCCGCTGCCAATCGCTGCAATAACGCATCCAATTGATCCAAATTCTTAAAATCAATCGTCACACGCCCCGCCTTACCATTCTTTGAATCAATGCTCACCTTCATCCCGATGGAATTGGAAACGTCATTCTCAAGCGCCAAAGTATCCGCATCCTTACCCGTTTTCGCCGAAGATTTAACCTTCTTTTTCGGCGTATCATTCGCCTCATTCGCCAAACGCTCCGTCTCCCGAACGCTAAGCCCCTCTTCAAACACACGAACCGCCAACGCTTCCGCATTTTTCGCCGTAATCAACGCCCGCGCATGCCCCATCGAAAGCTCGCCCTGCTTCAACATTTCATGCACCAACGGCGGCAAATTCAACAAACGCACCATATTGGCGATATGCGAGCGGCTTTTCCCGACATTTTTCGCGAGCTTTTCTTGCGTATGGCCATATTCATCCATGAGACGCTGATACCCCATCGCCTCATCAATCGGGTTCAAATCCTCACGCTGCAAATTCTCGATCAACGCAACCTCGAGCGCCTGCGTATCATCCATTTCAACAATCACAACCGGAACTTCATGCAATTGCGCCAATTGCGCCGCGCGCCAACGACGCTCTCCGGCAATAATCTCGTACCGACCCGCCTCATCACCCGCAAGGCGAACAACAAGCGGCTGCAAAACCCCATGCTCACGGATCGATTGCGCCAATTGCTCCAACGGCTCTTCATCAAAAACATGGCGTGGCTGCGCCTGTCCGGGATAAATTTCCTCAACCCCAAGAACAGTTTTACCAGAAACCGACTGACCGGACTCTAAAACCACTCCATCCTCGGCTACAAAATCTTCCTCATCATCAAACAGAGCATTCAACCCGCGCCCCAATCCACGTGCCTTCGGGTTCGGCAAACCTTCCCCAACCTCAAAAACTTCAACCTCATCGCTCATAACGATCTCCTATCTCAAAATAAAACAATTTTTCGCCTCTTACGGCCCATAAACACAAAGAGCAAGCCGTCGCCAAAGCTTATGCGACGTTAGACGGGCTTCCACCCTGCATCGCGCGCTGCTTTTGCAACTTACGCTCACGCTTGATAATCTCACTCGCAAGCTTGATATACGCCTGCGCGCCCGATGATTTCATGTCATACACAATCGCCGGCAAACCAAACGAGGGCGCCTCAGACAACCGCACATTCCGTGGAATCACGGTCTGATAAACCTTATCCCCGAAATGCCCGCGCACATCCTGCTCCACCATCGCGGTCAGATTATTCCGCTGATCATACATCGTCAAAACCACGCCATGAATATCAAGCGCCGCATTAAAGCTCCGCTTCACCCGTTCAACCGTTTTCGTCAAATGCGACAACCCTTCGAGGGCATAAAACTCACACTGAAGCGGCACAAGAACGGAATCCACCGCCACCAACGCATTCAACGTCAATAAATTAAGCGAAGGCGGGCAATCCAAAATCACATAATCATAGGGCAGGGGCTTCCTAAGCGCATCACGAAGGCGATACTCCCGATTTTCCGCCGTCACCAGCTCAATCTCCGCACCGGAAAGATGGATCGAAGACGGCACAACCGACAAACGCGGCACCTTCGTCGCCACCGCCGCCTCATACACTTCGCAATCGCCAAAAAGAACATCATAAGCGGAATTACGGATCACAGAGCGTCGAACACCAAGCCCCGTCGAAGCATTCCCCTGCGGATCCAAATCCACAAGCAAAACCCTCTTCCCGATCGCCGCCAATGCCGTCGCCAGATTAATCGCCGTCGTCGTCTTACCAACGCCGCCCTTTTGATTGGCAATCGCCAGAAGACGCGGCGCTTGCGAACCCGCCAAACGCGCCTTTTTTGAGGGTGAACCTGATGATTGTGTTGGATACACCATGCGAATTGCTCCTTACAATGCCCTGAACGGCTTCATATTTTTGATATAAGCAAGCATCGCAAATGACACGTACACGCACAATATAAAAGCACGTACACCGCCTATTTATACACATGTAATTAGCGTTTTTTAATGGAACCAAAACGCACAATCGCCGCGTCCGAATTCGTCACACTGGCAAATTGTTCAACGCCAAAATCATACAATTCTCGCGCCTCCCTAAGCTCACCCTCAACCTGCGCACCTTTAAGAAAAAGCATCTGCAAAGCAGGATTTTGCGCCAAAAACGGCGCAGAATAATCAAATAATTGCACCACACTCGCCAACGCCCGCGCAGTAATAAGATCAGGCTTAATTTCCTGCGGATCAACCGATTCAATTCTTGACGTATGAATACGAACCGATACGCCTGTTTCACGTGAAACGGTCCGCATAAACTGGCACTTACGCTCATCCGACTCAATCACATGCACCGCAATATCCGGCCGCAATATCGCCACCACAAGCGCCGGAAAACCCGCGCCAGAGCCCATATCCGCAATCACCTTCACGCCATCGGGAATATGCGCCACAATCTGCGCCGAATCCGCAAAATGCCTTACCCACGCCTCGTCCAACGTCTTCCCACTCACCAGATTAATCGCCTTTTGCCACTTCAGCAAAAGCGCATGATAAATCTCCAACCGCTCGATTGATTCACGTGAAACATTCAAATCCGGCAATAAATCACTAGGCCACATCCTGCGCCTCTTTCTTAGCTACACCCTTTTTCGCGGGCCTCTTAACATGCCGCAACAACGCCACAACCGCCGCCGGAGTCACGCCCGGTATCCGCGATGCCGCCCCCAATGTTTCCGGCCGCGCCGCCTCCAACTTGCTCCGCACCTCATTCGACAACGAACCAACTGCTCCATAATCCAGATCCACAGGCAACTTTAACGCCTCATCCTTACGAAACGCCGCAATATCCGCATCATGCCGATCCATATATCCGGCATATAACGCATCACACTCAATCTGCTCCCGCACAACGGGGGATATATCGCCAAGCTCCGGCCAAACTTTCTGCAACTGCTCCCACCCCAAATCGGGATACGCAAGTAACGCCGAAACATCGCGCCGTACACCATCCTTACGCACATGCACGCCCTGCGCCTCCAGCTCATTCGGCGTAGCCTGCAGCCCACGCACCAATTCCCGCGCCGCCGCCAAATCCGCCGCTTTCGTCCGCCAAACCGCTGCACGATCCGCACCAACACACCCAATCGCAATCCCACGATCCGTCAAACGCTGATCCGCATTATCCGCCCGAAGCCGCAAACGATACTCCGCCCGCGACGTAAACATCCGATAAGGCTCGGGCGCGCCACGCGTAATCAAATCATCGATTAGGACGCCGATATAGGCCTCGGCACGGTCTAACGTGAACGAGCTCGACCTCTCAGCCGCTTCTGTTTCACGTGAAACATTACGACTCGCTCCGTTTCGCTTTTCGCCCTCCGAACCAACCGCCGCATTAACACCCGCCATCAATCCCTGCGCACCCGCTTCCTCATACCCCGTCGTCCCGTTAATCTGCCCTGCGAGATAAAGGCCAGCCAAACGCTTACTCTCCAACGTCGCCTTCAAATCACGCGGATCACAATAATCATATTCAATCGCATAGCCCCATTCGAGCACCGCAACATTCTCAAGCCCTTCAATCGAATGAATATACGCATCCTGCACATCAACGGGCAGCGAAGTCGAAATCCCGTTCGGATAAACGGTATAATCATCAAGCCCCTCCGGCTCCAAAAATATCTGATGCCGTGGCTTATCCGCAAAGCGTGAAATCTTATCCTCGATCGAGGGACAATAACGCGGCCCCGTCCCCGAAATTTGCCCCGAATACATCGCCGAGAGATGCAAATTATCCGCAATAATCTTATGCGTTTTTTCATTGGTATAGGTAATATGACACGGAATTTGCGGCACTTCGATACGTTCCGTCAAATACGAAAACGGCACAGGCTCGGCATCCGCCTGCTGCGCCTCCAACCGATCCCAATCAATCGTACGCGCATCCAGCCGCGCCGGAGTCCCCGTCTTAAGCCGCCCCAGCGGAAAACCAAACCGCTCCAACGTCTCCGCCAAACCAACCGCCGGCGCTTCCACCCCGCCATTTTGCGCCACACGCCCCGCCGGAATTTTCTCCTGCCCGCGATGAATAAGCCCACGCAAAAACGTCCCCGTCGTCAGCACAACCGCGCCACAAGAAAATTCTCGCCCATCGGTTGTTTTCAAACCAGCAACATTTTGCGCATCATCCAAAATCAAATCATCCGCCCCACCCTGCACAAGTGTCAAATTCGGATAATCACTCAAAATCTCCTGCATCGCCTCACGATAAAGCTTCCGATCCGCCTGCGCCCTTGGTCCACGCACCGCCGGCCCTTTGGACGCATTGAGCATCCGGAACTGTATCCCCGCCCGATCAATCACGCGCCCCATAAGCCCATCCAGCGCATCAATCTCCCGCACCAAATGCCCCTTACCAAGCCCGCCAATCGCCGGATTACAAGACATCACCCCAACCGTCGAAAGATCATGCGTGAGCAACGCCGTTTTAGCCCCCATCCGCGCCGAAGCCGCCGCCGCCTCACACCCCGCATGGCCGCCCCCAACAACGATTACGTCAAATTTTGTATCCATCTCGCTCATAGCCCCGCTTTTATACAAAATTTATACCAAAAAATACAGTTTTAATTTTTTCTGGAAAATGGGGTTGAATTATTTATGCAAAGAGGCATAGTTGGAATATGTTCATGCAAAAAATTCTACTTCCACGATTAAATGCAGATTTTAATGCAACAAATGCACAAGAATTTGATACAAAAGCACTCAGTGAATTAAGAAAAAATCTTGATACTAATTTTGCCGAATTTTTCGACAAAGCTGAATTTAAAAGGCATTATTTCGGAAATGAGGAAGAAATAGTATATGCAGAAAAAGATTATGCTACAGAGATTCAAACAGGTAAAAAGCCTGAACCGACTACAAGGATATCAGAGCTTCACTTTCGTCACGAAGCATTAGCAGACCTTTTCAACATAAACTTTGCAACAATGCATCAACATCTCATGCCATGCATGAAAGCCTTGGCAATGCACTACCGTACAAATAATGAAAACTATGAATTACTAGCAGAAGATTTTTTTGAAGAAGCGATAATAGCAGGAAATGAAAATCTAGGAAAAGGAAGGCGTATTACAATCTGGCCAAACGAAAGAAAAAGAATATGGGATTCACTAGAATTAGCGGCACATAATCTAGTAAATCATCATAGGCCAAAATGCCTTCGAGATGCAGATTTAATCGACCCAATGTCACAAGATGAAAATCCAGGGCCTCGGCATGATTGACAACCTAAAACCTCCGCGCACTCTGCGTCTCCGCGGTTTAGAAATTAACGATCTCTCCAACACCACAAGATCCTTCAGGCGTAAACGCCTTCAGGATGACATCGTCTAAAGGCTTTCGCTTTGCAAAAGCCAAGACTTCTGTCATTTCCCAATACAAAAATCATTGAAAATTACATCCAGCAAGTCTTCAACATCAACGCGCCCCGTGACGCGTCCAATGCCGCGTACCGCCAACCTCAAATCCTCCGCCATTAGCTCCGGCAAAGCCGCCGATAACCCGCGGGTCAAACTCTCCTGCGCCTCGACCAAGGCCGCGCGATGGCGTTTTCGGGTGAGGGCAGGGGTCTCGGACATGCCGACCAAATCCCCGACACGCCGCTCAACCGCGCCAAGCAAATCATCCAATCCATCCCCGCTTTTCACTGATATCTCTATCCCGCCATTCACCGCAAAATCCGCATGCTTATCATCACATTTATTCACAACCAAAAGCGCATTCTCATCCACCAAGGACAGCGTATGAACATCCGCCGCCGCCGCACTCCCATCAAACAACAAAATCTTCAAATCCGCCGCCGCCGCCCGCGCCAAAGCACGCTTGATCCCCTCGCTCTCAATCTGATCCTGCGCATTCTCGCCAAGTTGATCCGGCCTCAAACCCGCCGTATCCGCCAACACAACCGGATAACCGCCTAAATCCAAATGCACCTCAATCACATCACGCGTTGTCCCCGCCATGTCAGAAACAATCGCCACATCCCGCCGCGCCAACGCATTCACAAGGCTAGATTTCCCCGCATTCGGCGCACCGATAATCGCAATCTGCACGCCATCCCGAAGGCGCTCCCCCCGCCGATTATCATCCAAATGCGCCGCCAATTCATGACGTAACGCCTCCACCGCGCCAACAACCTCCGGCGCAACACCATCGGGCATATCCTCATCCGGAAACTCGATATCCGCCTCCATATGCGCGAGCGCCGATTTCAACCGCTCCGTCCAATCCGCATAAAGCCGTGAAAGCGCGCCATCCATCTGCCCAAGCGCCTGCGCCTTTTGCGCCTGCGTCTCCGCATCGATAAGATCCGCCACGGCCTCCGCCGCCGTCAAATCCATCTTCCCGTTCTCAA
>JBOEFZ010000046.1:0-17663 GCA_050633165.1 Alphaproteobacteria bacterium
GGGAAACCAGCGCATTTTTATTAATATAAGGAATTCAAAGAGTGTGGTGAATATTTTTTAACAAATAATGCAGAAAAAATGCGTGCGCAAAATATAAACATCAACGACATTCAAGAAGGCGACATCATTCGCTATAGACGCGTAACAATCAAAAAAGGCGAAACAACATTTTTAACACTGCCACCTGAAACCTACGATTACATGTAGAGTTCCCCCCTTCGCCCTGCTACCATGCCCCCATGAATACCCTAACCATCATCAACCTGCTCTACTCCACCATCGTCGTCATCGCCGTGTTCGGTTATGCGCCGCAGATTTGGAAGCTCTGGCATTCAAACAGCGACGGACGCGACATCTCCATCGCCACATGGCTCATCTGGCTCTACACATGGGTCGTCACGCTCGCCTATGGTTGGCTACAACTCAGCGACCTAAAACTCTGCATCGTCGCCGCCATAAACCTAATCGGCCACATCGCGATTATTGGGTTAACCTTACGTAATCGTAAACGGCATGAAGAAAAAGCTTGATAAAATTGTCATAACAATATAATCAAACCTCATGACTGAAAAAACTCCACACGAAGAAGCCAACATTCTTGCGTTAGTGCACGCAACCGAAGAACTAACAGCCGAGCTAAAGGCAAAAGGCGTACCACATGAGAGGTCAGAAAAAGCCTTAAATGACATTCACGCTGCTTTAGAAACAATTGCACAAAACACAAAAAGCCCAAGCTCCACCCGTAAACTTCTGACCAAAACAGGCTTAGGCATTTTAAAGGCACCATTTCAAATAGTAGCAGGCACACTCAAAACAGGAGCAGCCGTAATTGGCATCCCCGCCCTCATCGCAACGGGTTTTTACACTGGTAATGGCAACGATCCCATGGATATCCCATGCAATGTTATGGATTGGTCAAATAAACATTTTGGAACAAATGCCGTTCTTACAGAACTTTCATTAAACTTCTGCGCCCTTGCCCACAGCATAACACAAAGCAACGAACATGATCATCAAGCTATACCTGACAATTACCAACCTGAGTACCTAGAACCTCAAGCTCCTTTCGGCTTCGAAGAGCTTCCACCATTAGATCCCCTCAATCAGAAAAAATGGCTACCGGACGGAACACTACCTTACGATCCATTTGCGCCCACCCCTTTGGAATACGACGCCTAACGCCCATCAACCCTCCCGCTTCCCCCACTTCGCTTCATGCAGGTCAATCTCGACATAAGCTTGGGAACGCAAAGCCTCGCGCAGAGCTCCCTCCTCACGCCCCACGGTGAAGAGCTTCAAACAATCTTGCGTAATAAACCGCTCCACCGCCGCGCGCGCAATCCACGCCAAAAACCCGTCAAACGCGCCGTCCTCATTCAAAAACCCAATCCCGCGCCGATGCTTATGCAACTGCTTTAACCCCAACGCACAAATCGCGTAATAGCTATTCTCGACACTCGCAATATCAACCAAAATCGGCTCTTTCGTATCGCGTGCAATCTCATCCTCGAAATGCGGATAATGATCGGGATCTTCGGCGGGCGCAGGCGGCGGTTCAAACGCACGCAGCGCCGGAATAACATCATCCACCCCCGCCACAACAATCAAAAACCGAGGATCAAAATCCGGCAAAGTTTTAAGATAGGCAATAAAATCATCCCAATACCCTTCGATATTCACCAAAACAAGCGGCTTATTATGCAGCCCCAAATTCCCCCAATACAAAACCTCCAACGCCTCATCCGCGGTGCCATAGCCACCGGGAAGCGTAACAATCGCATCCGCCGCGCGAAACATGCGCTTTTTACGATCCCACAAATCCTCAACCATCACCGTATCGGAAAGATTGTTTAAAATCCGCTCGCTATCCTTAAGCTTTCGCGGAACAATGCCCGTAACATGCGCCCCCGCATCCAGCGCCGCCCGCGCCACACGCCCCATCAGCCCCGCATCCATACCGCCATAAACAAGCCGCATCCCCGCCTCACCAATAAGCCCGCCCATCGCCGTAGCACAATTTTGAAACACATCCCGCGCATGCCCCGAAGAGCCAAGATAAACCGTTAATGTTTTGATATCATTCATAATATTTTATAACACGAAGCCGCTTAAATTTCACCGCGTATTTTAACAACAGGCTCCGGCAACGCCACCCCGTCCAAACGCATCACAGGCATCGCACCTTTGATAGAATTCGTAATATAAATCCCCTGTGCCGCCCGCAATTCATCGGGCGTTATGCTGCGCACCACCGCAGCATATTTATCAATCACAAGCCCCCGCATAATGCCATCCATAACCCCATCACCAAGCGGCGGCGTCACCAACACCCCATCAATACAGGCAAATATATTCCCCGCACTCGCACACGCAACACGGCCTGCATTATTAAGCAAAATAGCCTCATTCGCCCCCTTTTGCTGCGCCTCCATTAAGGCCAGAATATTATCACCATAATTGCACGATTTAATCTGCGATAAGGGTGAACCCTCATTCCGCCGCACGCTCTTGGCCACAACCGCATCAATAGGCGGAAATTCATCCGGCACAGGCGCAAGCCGCATCGTAACCGTGGGCAAACCATCCGCCGCCGGCATAAGCCCCCGCGCCGCCACCCCGCGAGTAATCAGAGTATTCAACGCATAACGCGCCCCCGCAGCAATCTCATGACGCTTCAAAAGCTCCAAACCCGCCTCACGCAGCGCCGCAGCCTCCGGCAAATTAGCAATTCCCATCACCCCCGCATCATGCAAAACCCGCGCAATATGCACCCCATGATGCTGCGGCTGTCCCGCTACGACCAAAGCCGTATCAAACACCCCATCCCCAAGGCGCAAGCGATCCTGAAATTCAAAAATCGCCGCATCCTCGACAAACGCACCGCCATTCCCCTGATCAAGATAAATCACACTCATGCCGCCTCCTTCGCTGCTTCATGCGCTCGCGCCAAGCGCACAAAATTCTCGACAAACACCGCCCCCTGCGCGGTCAAAATAGACTCCGGATGAAACTGCAACCCATAAACAGGATGTACCTTATGCTGCACCGCCATCACAATCCCGCCATCCGTTTGCGCCGTAACATCCAATGCACCATCCGCCGCAACTTCACTCACCAAAGAATGATAACGCCCAACCTTCGCCGGATGATCAACGCCCGCAAATATCCCCGCACCATTATGCGTAATAAGCGTAGAGCGCCCATGCACCGGCTCGGCGCTACGCACCGTCCGCCCGCCATATGCCTCCACAATCGCCTGATGCCCAAGACACACCCCCAAGATCGGCACAGACGCGCCAAAATGCTTGATAACCTCCACACAAACCCCCGCATCCTTCGGCGCGCAAGGCCCAGGGGAAAGCACCAACGCCTCGGGCGCAATCCGCTCAATATCCTGCGCGCTCACCCGATCATTACGCACAACATCACAATCCACCCCCGCCAACACAAAATACCGCGCAAGATTATAAACAAAGGAATCATAATTATCGATAATCAGGAACATTCATCCCCCCTCAACGCGAAACTCGCAAACATCGCCCGTGCCTTATCCAGTGTCTCCTGATACTCCGCCGCCGGATCGGAATTAATCGTAATCCCGCCGCCCGATTGCAAAGACACCCCACCGCCCTCATAAACCAAGCTACGGATCAAAATATTGCTATCCATCGTGCCATCAAAACCAATATAGCCAATCGACCCCGTATAAGCCCCACGCCGCGTCGGTTCTAATTCCTCAATAATTTCCTGCGCCCGAATTTTCGGCGCGCCCGTAATCGACCCCCCCGGAAAACACGCCCGCAACAAATCAATCGCCCCGCGCCCCCGCAACAATGTCCCGCGAATAGTCGAAACCAAATGATGCACACTCGCAAACGTCTCCACCTCGCACAAACCATCCACAACAACACTATCCGGACGACACACACGCGATAAATCATTACGCAGCAAATCCACAATCATCGTATTTTCCGCATGGTCCTTTTCGCTATTCTCCAATGCCGCAACATTCTTTGCATTAAGCGCAGCATCCGCATCCACCGGCATCGTCCCCTTAATCGGGCGCGTCTCGACCTCTCCGCCCTTCACCGCCAAAAACCGCTCCGGCGAGGCGCTCGAAATCTGCACATCACCAAGATTAAAATAACACCCGAACGGCGCAGGATTACTGCGGCGCAAATTCAAATAATGCGCAAAAGGAACAAAATCAGCCGGCAAAGACGCATCAAAACGCTGCGCCACATTCACCTGAAAAACATCCCCCGCACGGATATAATCAATCACCCGCGCGACACATCCCTCAAACCCCTCACGCGTAAAATTCGCCCGCCAATCCAGATGCACTGCCTCCAAAGCCTCCGGCACATCACCATACGCAATCATATCAAGAATAAAATCCTGCTTACGCATCGCCTCATCCTCTTGATCCGCATGCGTAATGATCCAGCTCTTCCCTTGCTCATGATCAAAGGCAATCACCTGATCATAAATCCCCACCGCCATATCCGGCACAGCAGAATTATCCCCCGCCACAACAGGAAGCACCTCAAAGCTCCGCCCAAGATCATACCCAAACACCCCCGCCGCACCGCCCTGAAACGGCGGCAAATCCGGCACGGTTTCAATCGCATCACGCCAATGCGTCAAACGCGATTGCAGCATAGCCAGCGGATCACCCTCATACTCCGCCTGCCCGTCCCAATTGGTAACACGCAACACACCATTCTTCACCTCAATCGTTTCAATCGGGTGAGAGACAATAAAAGAATACCGTCCATCCCGATGCCCCAAATCCGCACTATCAAGCAACAACGAATAAGGCAAATGCTCCACCGCCGCAAAAGCGCGAAGCGGATCATTCTCCTGAATCTCTCTGACATAAGGATGCATGCATGCTGTGTAACAAAAAACTCAACCCCGATCAAAGAATAACGTCATCTGCGCAATCGCCTCGGCCAATCCAACCTTCTGCACCTCCACCTCTTTGGGAAACGCATCTTGCAAACGGCTCGGCAACATCGAATCTAACATCACAAACACCCCCTGATCCGTATTCCGGCGAATAAGCCGCCCAAACGCCTGCTTAAGCTTAAGCCGCGTAAGGCTCTCATCATATCCCCGCCCGCCATAATATTGCCGCCGCGCCTTGTGCAAAATAGTTGGGCGAGGCCACGGCACACGATCAAAAACAATCAACCGCAAACTCTCCCCCGGCACATCCACCCCATCACGTATCGCATCCGTCCCAAGCAAGCACGCCCGCGCATCCTCCTTAAACATATCCACCAATGTCCCCGCATCAATATCATCAACATGCTGGCTATAAAGCGGTATCCCGCCCTCTTCCAAACCCGCCGCAATATAATTATGCACCGCCCGCAAGCGGGATATCGCGGTAAACAGCCCCAACGCGGAACCACCCGAAGCCTCAAACAAAGACTGATACGCCTTCGCCACAAGCCGCATATCATTCTTATTCACATCATCAATCACAAATATTTTAGTCTGCTGCGCATAATCAAAGGGGGACTCAAACGCCGCAACCTGCGTCTCCGGCGTTAAATAGCGCGCCCCGCTCCGCCCAATCGCCCCATCCCACGCCTCCGCATCCCGCAAAGTCGCCGAGGTTACCGCCATCCCATGCACATGCGGCTTGATACTCTCCGCAAAGGGCTTCATCGGATCGACATAATGCCGATAATACCCGACATCAACCGCCCGCCCGTCAACACGCTCAATCTCCAGCCAATCCACAAACTGCGCTTGCGCCTCCCCCTGCTCTCCCGCGCCCGCCATACTCTCCAACATCGCAATCCACGCCCCGATCGTAAGGCGCGCCCGCCGCTCAATCGATTGACTAACACTCTCAAGCCGGTTCCGCGTATCCCCCGAAAGCTTTCCGTCATCATCCGCCAGCTTCTTATACAGCGCCCTAGAAAGCCGCAACATCGGCTTTTGCAACGCCACAAGCGCCCCCTTCAACTTAACCGCCGCCGCCGCCAACGGCTCATCAACCGGAAACACCCCCGTCTCAAGCGAATAAGGCCCATCCCGCCCATCTGCCCGCGCATAAGCCTGCGCATAAAGCGCCGCCATAAATTTCTCGCACGCCCCCATCGGCGCATTATCCCGCAACCGCCGCGTCCACCCATCCATCGGCAAAATCTCCGCCGCGCTCAAGGCCTGACGCAACGCCTCCTCCGCATCGCTCATCCCCTCACATAAATCCTCGGCCCGCCGCTTAAGCCCCCGCGCCCGCGACCCACGCCGCCCGCCTTCATTCCCCAAAATCCACCGCCGCAAATCCCGCGCCTCCCGCGCCGTTAAATGCGCCGCAAACGCGCTATCCGCGGCATCAAACAAATGATGCCCCTCATCAAAAACATAACGATGCGGAAGCTCCTCGCTCGAGGTTGCAATCGCCGCATTAATCATCACCAACGCATGATTAGCCACCACAATCCGCGCATGCACCGCCGCCCGCACAGAATGCTCGACAAAGCATTTCGAATAATGATCACAAGCCGAATAAACACACTCCCCCCGCCGATCCGAAAGCCCCCGCGAATATTGATAGCCCAAAATACTCGTGAGCCACCCCGGATATTCCGCGCCCGTAAGATCACCATCTTTGCTCGCAACCGCCCACCGAGCCATAATCCCCGCCGCAACCACCGCCTGCGGATTCTTCGCCAGCGCCGCACCGCTCGCATGCTCCTCCAAATTCAAAAGGCACAGATAATTCTCCCGCCCCTTACGCGTCGCCACATGTGCCGCCTTAATCGCCGGATTGGGGTAAAGCTTATCCAACTCCTGATCAATCTGCCGCTGCAAATTCTTCGTATAGGTCGAAATCCACACGCTCCCCTGATTCTTCTCCGCCCACACCGACGCCGGCGCAAGATAACCCAGCGTCTTGCCAACCCCCGTCCCTGCCTCGGCCAAAATAATATTCGGCACTTCTTCATGCGGCGGCGGGGAAAACGCATGTGTCACCTTGCTCGCATATTCCACCTGCGGCACACGCTGCTCCGCCCCTGCCCCAAGCAACTTGGAAAGCCGCGCCTCCGCTTCCTCCGCCGTTACAGGGTGCTGGGACGCTGCTCCCTCCGGCGCTTCCTCCGCCCATTCCGGCAAATGCTTCCAAACATTCAAATCCGCCTTGGCATTCACCGGAAGAGCCGGCTCATATTCCTCCCCAAGCGCGGACAAGACAAAAGGCGTCCACCCCCATCCATTCCCGTTAAGCCCCATAACACGGGCAATCTGCGCCGGTGGTGCCTTCGCCGCATGCACATCGTTTTGAAGATCCGAGAGCAAAGCCCGCGCAATCTCCATCATGCTCATCGGCGCATCCTCGAAACTCTCCGGCGGAGCCAGCCCAAGCGCGCTGCACAGCCCTCCAACCGTCGGCGTCGCAAACCGCGCCGGATGCACAAACGCAAATAACTCCAGCAAATCAAACGCATAAAACGCCGCATCACGCCCCAACCGCCCCCGCACATAAGGCGCATGACAAACCATAACCGCTTGCTGATGAATAAGAGAAACCGCCTGCCCATACGGCAAACTCTGCAACTCCCCCTCCGCACTCAAAACATGCACCGCCTTCGCATCCAAACATAACGCGGGGATATCGGGGAGGGTTATGCTTGGCTTAGTTTCTTGCGGAATCATAGGAATAGTTTAACCACCAAGACACAGAGGCACAGAGAAAACTTGCAAATGAGATGGTTTTTGCGTTATGCAATTAAAATGATTTTAAAATTAACCGCTTTAAAAGGGGTTTTGCCGCAAGTTTTTAAAAATCTTGGGGCAGCCCCCTCTGCGTTTCCCCCCTTAACAACCGCTCTAACAATTTATAAACCGAACAAAAACATTCCCACTACATTGAACGAAGCCCCTAATTTCAAGCAGGTTGAAGACGATTATTGGGCGGTTATGCAAGAAACGAAATGCCTTGGCTGCTAACCCTTCGGCGGCACAAACACCTCCGCCGCCTCACTTGGTAAATTCTCGATATAAATAGATTGCGATGGAAACGCAAAGCCTGTGCCCGCCTTCTCCTCCACAATCTCTTTGATCTTCAGCGCAAACGCCTCCTTAATCGCGAGCCACTCCCCCCAATTCGTGGTCTTGGTAAAGCAATAAACCAGAAAATCAATCGAGCTCGCATTAAAACTATCCACCCGCACAAACGTGCTCACCTCCTCCGGCGAAGCAAAATCTTCACTCCCCATAATATACGCCATAATCTCATCACGAATAATCTGCAGCTGCTCAACACTCGCCCCATACTCCACCCCGATCGCCCATTTAATCCGGCGATGCGTCATGCGGGTGAAATTCGTCACCGCCGCATCCGATAGCTGCGCATTCGGCACATGAACAGGCGCCTTATCAAACCGCCGCACCTTGGTCGAGCGAAAGCCAATCTCCTCCACCGTGCCCTCAACAACCCCATCAACACAAATCCACTCACCGGGGGAAAAGCGCCGCTCCGCAATGATCGTAATCCCGCCAATCAAATTTTTGAACAAATCCTGCGCCCCCAGTGCCACCGCCGCACCAAACAACCCAAGCCCCGCAAGAAGCGGCCCAACCGCAATCCCCCAAACCTCCAAAATCACCGCACCGCCGATAAAAATAATAATGACCTTCATCGCCTTGAAAATCCACTGCACCATATCGCGGCTCAAAATCTTCTCCAACCGCTTAACCCCATGGCTCACCGGCTCAAGACTCCGATGCATCGCCCAAAACATCGTAAAGACAATCAACGACCGCTCCACCCGCATGAAAAACGCATAAAGCTCCTCATTCAAATCCAAAGATTGCCCAGCAAAGAAAATACCAAGAATAACCGGAATAAACTTAATCGGCGGGATCAACGCCTCAACAATCTTATCATCCAGCTTAGTCGTGCTCTTCGCCGCCCAATTATGCAGATGCCCCAACACAAACTTACCAAACAACCCACGCACCAACATAAACCCGAAAAAAATCGCAAGCGCCGTCAGGATAGAACCAATATCCACCCCCATAAACCCATCCCGCCAAACATCAATAACCAAGTCTTTAAGCTGCTCTATATCCATACCTTAGCTTTTAGCAGTATTTCCGATCTTCATAAATCCTTAATATTTTTACCATAATATATACAAGTAATTTAAGAGAGGGATTTATGAATAAACTTGAAGGACTTCCAGTAGAATTATTGCTTCTTGCGCAAGCAGTTGACTTAGATGGTGAAAGCATGCATGCCCATGCTTATCCGAGTATGCTTGCTCAGGCACAAAATGTTCTAAAAGAATCAGGCTATGATAATCCCGCCGCTGCCTTACAAGAAAACCCAACATTAATGGCAGGCGCCCAAAGTTTTTTTAACTATGCAGGTGCTGATAATTTAGGCAACGATAAGTATGGACAACCTTTCCGTCCAATAAAAGAGCTTACAAACGCCATTAAGGAAGTAGAGGTTGCTCAAGGGCCTTACGCAGATATTTATGCTGCTTTAGACGTTGATCCCAACAATCCGCATCATGGTTGGGCTTATGAAGGAATGGTTAGTCAGATTGACGCTGCTTTAAAAAATGCGGGCTATAACGACCCCGCTACAGCCTTGCAGGAAAACTCAACCTTAATGGCAGGCGCTCAATCATATCTCATGTATGCAGGCGCTGATAATCTTGGTTACAATAATGATGGCACACCTTTCCGTCCAATATCGGAACTTACAGATGCTATTAAAGATTTGCAAGATGACGTAAATGCACGCAGAGTTTATGACCCTGTTACTGTTTTCGAAGTAAATAACAATCAGTTGGATGGATTGTCATCTATTCCTCTTTATGATCATAACGGTGATGCTACCGGTCTCCAATGGAACTTTACAGATCCGGTTATCATGGATATCCGCCCGGTTGAAGGTAATCCGCTTCTTTATTCTATTCAGTTTGACGAAGAAGGTGCGGGCAAGCCCTTTGTTGGTTTCGTAAAAGCTGCAGACTTTGTAAAACTAAGTCAAGAGATTGAAGCATTACCTAGTACCCCTAACGCTGATAACAATACACTAGTAGCTATTGAAAATAGAGGGCGTGCTGGTGGTATGGTTGTAATCACGCCAGATGGCGAAGAGCATAAACTATCAAAATTTGGTGGCAAACAAAAGTTGGTTGAAAAATTTGGGTTTACACAAGAGCAAGCTGAGGAGGCTTATGACGGTTATGCTCCAAGGCGGGAGTTTACGGTTGAGGGGCTACCAGAGGATGACGCTTCACTTCAACAAGAACAAACAAACGATTACGCCCATTTGCGTGTTCGGTGTCCTTGTGGGCCGCTGACATGGGATAAACCGCTTGCCAATGTAGCAATCCCTGCTGCTATTGATCCACCAAGCTCTGTACTTTCTGAGCCTTTTAGCGACATGGCAGCGGCTTATAAAGCTCATTTAGAGAGTTTACGCCCGGATTCAACAGCGGCGCCTGTTACAGCAGACGTTCAGCAGCCAAGCCCAGAGCCTGTGCAAATGGCACTAGATACAACAGCTCCTAGTATGGGTAGTAGTTTTGCGTAACTCTAAAAAACAACCATGACAGGCGGAATTTAAGCTGCCTTAGAAAACTTCCCATCCAACGCATCGCGGATGAGCGCGGCGGTCTCTTTAACGCCATAAAGCTGGATAAAGCTACCAAATCTCGGCCCTTGACTTTGCCCAAGGCAAATCTCGTAAATTGCCTTAAACCAATCACGCAGCTCATCCTTCTCATACCCGTTCTCTTTACCCGCGCTGAAAACCTCGGTCATGTAATCCTCGGCCTCCAGCCCCGCATCCATGCCTTCCAACACACCCGCTAACGCACCAAGCGCCGCGGCCTCCCGCGCATCCGCCGCGCGATAAACCTTCTGCGGTAACACAAAATCCTTATAATACCGAATGGCAAACCCGACCAAACGATCCAAAAACGGCGCACTTTCCGGCGTAGCCTCCGGCGCATAGGCCTGAATAAAGCTCCAAAGCACCGCCGGATCTTCCGTATTCGCCGCATTCACCAAATTCAACAATAAATTAAACGAAACAGGAGAACTTGCCACGCCGAAGCCGTCAGGCGAAGGCGGGTGAATATACCACGCAGGATTCTCCAGCTTCTGCTTCCCCTCTTGCTCCGCCAATTTCCCGACAAAGGTAATATATTCATCCACCGCCTTGGGGATCACATCGAAATACAACTTTTTCGCGGAAGTCGGACGTTGATACATGTAATAAGCCAAACTCTCATGCGGCGCATAGGCCAGCCAATCTTCCATCGACAAACCATTGCCCTTGGATTTGGAAATCTTCTCCCCCTTTTCATCCAAAAACATCTCATAACGAAAGCCGGCCGGCCCGCGCGAGCCTAAAATCTGCACAATCTTGGCGGAGATATCGGCACTCGAGACCAAATCCTTACCCGCCATCTCGTAATCCACATCCAAAGCAAACCAACGCAGCGCCCAATCCGCCCGCCATTGCGCCTTCACATGCCCATCCGTAACCGGAATGGTTGTACCCTCCCCGTCCTCATCCTCAAACGTAATCGTCCCCGCCTCCGGATCAGTCTCCAAAACCGGAACCTGCAACACATTCCCCGTTTTGGGTGAGATAGGCAGGAAAGGAGAATAGCTAGCCGCCCGCTCCTCCCCTAAAATCGGCAACACCGCCCCCTTAATTTCCTCATGCTTTTCAAGCATTAAGCGCAAAGCAGCGTTAAACTTCCCGCTCTTATAACATTCCGTACCGCTGTAAAATTCATACTCAAACCCGAAACCATCCAAAAACGCCCGAAGCTGCGCATTATTATGATCGGCATAACTTTCATATTCCGTGTCAAACGGGTTAGGAACCTGCGTCAACGGCTTGTTCAAATGCTCCGCCAACATCTCTTGTTGCGGCACATTGCTCGGCACTTTGCGGAAACCATCCATATCATCGGAAAAACAAATCAACTTCACCGGAATTTCAGGGTGCAGCGTTTTAAACGCCTGCATCACCATGGATGTACGCGCGACCTCGCCAAACGTCCCGATATGCGGCAAGCCAGAGGGGCCATACCCCGTCTCGAACAAGACATACCCCTTCTCCCCCGCCGTAATCTGCCCTTTATTCAGCGCACGAAGGCGTTTAACAACCTGCTTCGCCTCCTCAAACGGCCATGCACGGGATTGATTTGCGATCTCGGGGGTAATATCTATATCTGTCATACCGATAGGGATAACAAAGCTAAGCCCCTCTTGGAAGAGGCTTCTTTATATTTTACGACACTAAGGAAACAAGATACAGCAAATTAAAGCTCAACCATACAATGCTGCAGCCCATCATGCTGATTTAAATCATGCGGATCAAACGGCTCATCAACAAGCAACCGATCATGCCGCTCTATAGTCACTAAACGCTGACCACCAATGATATAATGCATTCCCTTTGGCACAAAATGAGTACAACCATTCCCATAGTAAAAACCAGCATCCGCTCTATACACATCAACGAGCTGCTCTTGCACACCCAAAATTGCTGCCCGCTCTCCCGAAACCTCGGAACGCAGGGATTCCGGTAATAGAGATTGCTCAACTCTAAAGAAATGCTTTAACGAAGCCCCCTCATCACGACGCGCAGAAAATAATTCCTCCAACCTATCCCTAGGAACAATCGCAGGTCGAACCGTAAAGTTACTTGAATCTGCAAGCTGCTCCTTAACATCTCCGGTCATATTCCAATCCAACAAGAATGACGCCGTCTTATATTCAGATTGCAAAAACTCAGCCCCCAAACGATTAGGCTTCTGCAAAGGTAAAAACACAGTTGCACTTCGCATAAAAGCACGACGAGGTGATTGTTCCCGCAACACATCAAAAGACTTATAGCCAGTCGCACCCGTATTATCCACCTCACGCAATAGCTTAATTTGCCCCGCAGCAGAATCTTCATAAACAATCCGCCCATCTTTATTCAAATACCACGAAGAATCCTGCCCATATCGAATACGCATATACGGATAAAAAGCATCATTTAAAAACTGTGACGATTTCCCATCATGGGATTGAACAGAAAATGGGCTTTCTGCCCTTCGACCACCCCATTCAAATTGAGAGAAAAAATCACCACCGATTCTATGGTTAAGCAACCAATCCATACGTGACGCAATTTTCAAATCCACCACGCATGCCCTTTCAAAATCATTCAAAAAACCGGAACGATCAGCCTTGGGGAAAGCACGTAAAAGACTAAAAGGACTACGAGCAGAATCCTGTTCATAAAAATCCCGCAAAGTTTTAGCCATAACACGTACTTGATCATGCGTATAACCGTTGGAAAAAGCAAAAACAGCCGGAGAAAAAACGGAACGTCGAAACCAATTCATAGAAACCTTACAAAAACGTAAGGGAAAGTAACGAAGAGGCAAGGTTATGTCAATAAATTTAAGCTGCGACAGCATCCAACTTGGCTTCAACAAGCGCAATTTTCTTCTCGATGCGGGCTTTATCCGCATCTTCGGCGGCTAGATTCAAATCGCTGTTCAAATTCGAAAGCCCCTGCTCAAGCGCCGCTTGGTCAAGATCGCTCACATTCACAGCCTCTTCCGCGAGGATAGAACAAAGCTCCGGCGTGACATCGGCAAACCCACCTGCGATAAAGATCCGGCGAACATCCCCATTGTCCAGCGATAACTCAACCACCCCGCTTTTAAGCGATGCCACAAGCGCGGAATGCCCTGCCAAAACACCAAACTGCCCTTCCGTTCCCGGAATAACCGCCTGAACCACTGGCTCCGACACCAACCGCGCCTCCGGTGATACCAATTCAAATTGTATTGTCTTGCTCATATCGCTAAACCCTAAATGTTTTTCACTCGCGCCCCTTCAAAGGGCAGAAGCAAAGAGATTTTTATGCTGGCTAGGCGGATAAGCCGTGGCGTATTTTAATACGCGAGGCGCAATCCAACGACGCCAGCATGAAAATATCGAAGCTTATGCAGCTTCCGCTGCCATTTTCTTGGCCTTTTCAACGGCCTCTTCAATCGTTCCAACCATATAAAATGCATTCTCGGGAAGATGGTCATACTCACCATCAACAATCCCTTTAAAGCCTTTAATGGAATCTTCAAGCTGTACAAACACACCCGGGCTACCCGTGAATACTTCCGCAACGTGGAATGGCTGGGAAAGGAAGCGTTGGATCTTACGCGCACGCGCAACAACCAATTTATCTTCTTCACTCAATTCATCCATACCCAAAATCGCAATAATATCTTGCAATGATTTATATTGCTGCAATGTCTGCTGTACGCGGGTCGCAACGTCATAATGCTCTTCACCGATAATCCGTGCATCCAAAATACGGGACGTAGAATCAAGCGGATCAACCGCCGGATAAATCCCCATCTCGGAAATCGCACGGGACAAAACAGTCGTCGCATCCAAATGCGCAAACGTCGCCGCAGGCGCAGGGTCAGTCAAATCATCCGCAGGAACATAAACGGCCTGAATGGAGGTAATCGAACCCTTATTCGTTGATGTAATCCGCTCCTGCATCGCGCCCATTTCGGTCGACAATGTTGGCTGATAACCAACAGCCGAAGGAATACGCCCAAGAAGCGCGGAAACCTCGGAACCGGCCTGCGTAAAGCGGAAAATGTTATCAAGGAAGAACAAAACATCTTGCCCCTCTTCATCACGGAAATATTCCGCCATCGTAAGCGCAGAAAGCGCAACACGCGCACGCGCACCTGGCGGCTCATTCATCTGACCAAAGACAAGCGCAACTTTGGAGTTTTTATAGTCATGCTCCTTAATAACGCCCGCTTCCATCATCTCATGGTAAAGGTCATTCCCTTCACGCGTACGCTCACCAACACCACCAAAGACAGATACACCACCATGCCCCTTCGCAATATTGTTGATCAATTCTTGAATGGTAACTGTCTTACCAACACCCGCACCACCAAAGAGACCAATTTTACCACCCTTGGAATAAGGACAAAGAAGGTCAACAACCTTAATCCCTGTCACAAGCTGCTCAACTTCAGTCGCTTGCTCGGCAAAGGCCGGCGCTTCGCGGTGAATACCCCACTTCTCTTTTGTCTCGAGCGCAGGGCCTTCATCAATCGCTTCACCCGTTACATTCATAATACGCGAGAGAACCTGCGGCCCAACCGGCACAGAAATCTGCGCGCAAGTATCAACAACCTCTTGTCCGCGAACAAGACCATCAGTCATATCCATCGCAATCGCGCGAACTGTATTCTCGCCAAGATGCTGCGCAACCTCAAGAACAAGCGTCTTGTCGGCATTTTGCGTCTCCAAAGAGTTCAAAATCGCAGGAACCTCGCCCTCGTTAAACTGAATATCAACAACCGCCCCAAGCACCTGTGAGATCTTACCCACCGCACCCTTCGCCGCCGCCTTAGGCGCAGCCTTCTTAGTTGTCGTTTTCTTCGCTGTTGTCTTTTTAGTTTCAGCCATTTTTCGCTTCCTTCTTTTTAAACTGCTTCCGCACCGGAAATAATTTCAATCAATTCTTTTGTAATAAACGCCTGACGTGCGCGGTTATATTGCAACGTCAAATCATTAATCATATCGCCCGCATTCCGCGTCGCATTATCCATCGCGGTCATCCGCGCGGCTTGTTCACCGGCAGCACTATCAAGGAGCGCACGGAACACCTGCACACCCAAATTACGCGGCAAGAGCGCATCCAAAATCTCTTCTTCTTCCGGCTCGAACGAATAAGGAGAGCTCAACACATCGTCCTGCGCCTCATCCGCTTCATCTTCCTGCACTTCAGGAAGCTTAAACGGAATGATCTGCTGCGCCTGTGGCTTTTGCGTCAAAACGGATACAAATTCGTTATAAACAAGCGAGCAAACATCAAACGCCCCCGCCTCGAATTGCTCCAAAATAAAGCTCGTAACTTCATTCGCCTGCGCATATTCGATTTTCGCGCTGCCCATAATGCCGACAAATTTCTTGATAATTTGCGGCGCAAAGTCACGCTTTAAAACATCCGCCGCCTTACGACCGACACAAACAAACTGCACCTCTTTACCCTCGGCAATGAGCGCATCTGCCTTTGCCTTCGCAGCGCGAGAGATATTCCCGTTAAAACCACCACAAAGCCCGCGATCCGCAGAAACAACCACCAAAAGATGTTTTTGCGCCGATCCCGTCCCCGCCAGCAATTTCGAGCTAGCATCACTAATCACAACATTCGCCGCCACACGCGCCAACATATCCGCCATCGCCGTTGCATAAGGCTGCGAAGCCTCGGCCTGATCTTGTGCTTTTTTCAACTTACTCGCCGCAACCATCTTCATCGCCGACGTAATCTTACGCGTCGATTTCACCGATGTAATCCGGTCTCTATAGTCTCTTAATGAAGGCATGTGTATATCCTAAAAGTTAGACTTAAGCCGCCTGCTTTTCACTCGTAAAACCGTTTGTGAACTTCTCGAGATAGGCATGGATCTTACCATCCAAATCATCCGAGATTTTCTTCTCTTCGCTAAGCGTATCAAGAATTTCACCAGCATTCGCACGAACATCTTGCACAAGACGCGCCTCATACGCATCAACATCCGCAACCGCGACACCATCAAGGTACCCCTTCGTACCCGCGAAAATCACAATCACCTGCTCTTCCACCGTAAGCGGAGAATACTGAGGCTGCTTCAACAATTGCGTCAAACGCTCACCACGCGCCAAAAGCTTCTGCGTAGATGCATCCAGATCAGACGCAAACTGCGCAAACGCTTCCATCTCGCGATATTGCGCAAGCTCAAGCTTAATCGTACCCGCAACCTGCTTCATCGCCTTAATCTGCGCCGCAGAACCAACACGAGAAACAGAAAGACCAACATTAATCGCCGGACGAATACCTTTATAGAACAAACCTGTCTCAAGGAAAATCTGACCATCCGTAATCGAAATCACGTTTGTCGGAATATACGCCGAAACGTCACCACCTTGCGTTTCAATAATCGGCAACGCCGTCAAAGACCCGCCACCATTCTCATCGGACATCTTCGCACTGCGCTCGAGCAAACGAGAATGAATGTAGAAAACATCACCCGGATACGCTTCACGACCCGGAGGACGACGAAGAAGCAAGGACATCTGGCGATACGCCACCGCTTGCTTGGACAAGTCATCATAAACCGCGAGAGCATGAAGCCCATTATCACGGAAATACTCACCCATCGCCGTACCGGTATACGCCGCCAAGAACTGCATCGGCGCGGGATCAGAGGCCGTAGCCGCAACAACGATAGAATATTCCATCGCGCCTTGTTCTTCCAATTCCTTCACCAGCTGCGCCACTGTCGAACGCTTCTGACCGATAGAGATATAAACACAATAAAGATGCTTCTTCTCATCCGCCGCTTTGTTAATTGTTTTCTGGTTAATGATTGTATCAACCGCAACAGCCGTCTTACCCGTCTGACGGTCACCAATAATCAACTCACGCTGCCCACGTCCAACGGGAACAAGCGCATCAACCGCCTTAAGACCCGATTGCATTGGCTCGAAAACAGACTGACGCGGAATAATACCCGGCGCCTTCACCTCAACGCGGCTTGTTGTCTTTGTTTTAATCGGGCCTTTCCCATCAATCGGGTTCCCAAGACCAT
>JBOEFZ010000047.1:0-19790 GCA_050633165.1 Alphaproteobacteria bacterium
TCACAAGAATATGCGTATCAGCGATTGGTTTTCACCAGCCCATTATCTTTGAGGATATCAATCACGCGGGTTTGGTATCGTGTACCATGGCGTGGGGTGCGGGAATGGTAATGGGCAATGGCCTTGGATAGGCTACCGGTTTCATTCAGATGCCCCTTTAAGATCCATGCCGAGACACCGACATTAGTGCAGGCATCATCACGCACCCACTTACGGGCTGTTGCCTCGCTCACGCCCCATTTATCGGCGAGCTCGGGAAGCCAGAGTGTATTAATCTGCATCGGCCCTAAATCGTGCGAGCCGTTCGTATTGGCTACTTCTTGTCCGACTTTCCCGCCCTCGGCCTTATAAATTCCGACAAGCACGGCGGGCGGCACAGAGTAGGTCTGTGATGCCAACATCAAACACGCGGCGAGGATTTTGGATGCAGCCATGATACTATCTAATCCTCATCATCCGTCTTTGTAAAGAACGACATTGGGCTGCCTTGGGGCGAGCCTGAGGAAGCTTCGCCCTCCGCTGGTGGTGTCTCTGCCGGTGGTTGCTCGGCCTGCACCGGCGGCGGTGCAGCAGCGGGTGGTGGCGCTTCACCCCCTGCATTCGGCGCAGTGAAAAAACCCATAGGGTTCGCACCACCACCATTATCGGCGGCCGGTGTTTCTTGTGGCGCAGCCGCAAGAGGCGCGGCTTGCGGTGGTGGCGCAGGGGTTGCCGGAGGCTCCGGCGTGGCGGGCACGGCACTTTCCTCCGCCTTCGGCGCGGCGAAAAATCCCATAGGACCGCCTTGAGCAGCCCCACCCGCAGGCGGCGTTTCCGCAGCAGGGGTAGCAGGTGCTTCCGCAGGGGGTGGCGCGACAGGCGCTGCTGGTGGTTGTACGGGCGGTGGCGCAGGCGTCGCCGTCGAAGAATCCATCATCGGCGCAGCGGGAACGGCAGGCGCAACATTAGATGCGGCACTAACATCATTTTGCGGTGTAATATTCTTCACCGCCGCCTCAAGCATCGCCGCGCGGGTTTCAAAGGCTTTCCACACCGTTTCGAGCGATGCACCTTCGGGATTAGCCGCGAGCTTCTCGCTCTCCATCGTATGGCAGGAGGCGTAGAGCGTCCCAAGGCTGCGCAGAATCGCAAGCTCGCATAATTTTTGATCATCGCCCGAGGCATCCGCCATCAAACTCTCGCGCATTTCCACGGCGGTTTTTACGAGGCGGTCGGACACATCCATGGTGAGTTTTTGTTCCGGTTGCCCGAATGAAAAGGCAGCAATCGCCTCCACCACAGGGAGGAAAGCATGCACATATTGCACATTAACCTGATGCGCATCGGCGGGCGCGCCTTTGGCGGCAAGATTGCCAAGACGGGTCGCCATCTCCTCGCTCGGCGTGAAATTATCGGCGAAGGTCAGGACGGCTTGCATGGAAGATTGCAAACGCTGGAGGTCGTTATCCGCCGGAATTTGCCCGTTCTTTTGCGTATATTGCGCGGCAACCATAGGTCCCGCCAAAGCCGCCAAAGCAACCCGCAGCGCATCATTTTGCGCTTCCTCTGGCTTAAGGTCGAGCGTCTCTTTCATCGAAATGCTCAGCGCGACAACCTT
Source organism: Alphaproteobacteria bacterium (assembly GCA_050633165.1). Taxonomy (GTDB): domain Bacteria; phylum Pseudomonadota; class Alphaproteobacteria; order Micavibrionales; family Micavibrionaceae; genus TMED27. Next base: position 1,598 of record JBOEFZ010000047.1, read on the forward strand.
CCCAAGCAACGCCGCCACCGCCTGCGCATCCTTTTGCAAATCCGCAGCATCCGCATCCTTATGCGCACGCGAAACCGCCTCAATCAACGGAGCGCCGATTGTGTCGAGAATTTGGATAAAGCTATCAGTTCGAACAGACATATTTCCTAATGGTAAACGATAATATTAGAATTGCATAAAAGAAATTTAAAACCACAACGATCACGGCGAACACAACGATTTCAAAGCATAAGTCGATGTATTCACGATATCATTGTGCCCGTTATGTGCGTCGTGGTTCAAAAATGCCTGCGGCGCTATTCTTAACAGATTAGCGTGGCGCGAGGTCGGAAACCATGGCCTCGACATCCTGCGGCTTGCCACGAATAACCTTAACCGACCCATCGCGCGAACGATAAAGATTCATCGGGGTGACGCTGAGCTTCCAGCTCTGCATAATCGCTAAATTCCGCTGGACGCCTTGTTGGTTAAGGTCTGATTGTGCGGGAAGGGCGCTTTCATCCCCGTCCAAATGACGATAAAACCGCGCCTCGGGTTCCGGCGTTGCCATCAAGAATGCAGCCTGCGCGCGGGTTTCTTCCTTAAACCCAACCGGAATAAGCCGCACCTGAATACGGCCTTTTTCGAGATAATCTTTGCGAATATCCTGAATAAATTTGTGACAATGCGGGCATTGCGGATCAATAAAGCTGTACACAATCGGCGCACGTGGATTGCCAAGCGCGACCCAGTTTGAATTCTCGATATCATGGAATAAACGCTCGGACGGGGATTTAAATTCGAAACTTTGCTTCGCGGCTGCCTCGCTCCCCTGCACATCAAATTCCGCCCCGGTAAGCGTATCAAGAAGCGAGCTGTCATCCCCTTCGCGCAGGCGTGAAACCTGATCCAGCGTGATCATCTCCCCGCCTTTATCGAATAACACACCCATGAGGAACGCGCTCCCATCCGGCTTGACGTAGAAATATTGCTCCTGCCCGTTTTTAATCGTGAGCCAAGCATCAAAGCCATGATCCTTCCCCAAAAAACGAATCTGCGCCCCCTCATCAACAAGATTTTGGATCGGCGCAGGCAATTCCGGCACGGCGTTCTGCGCATTTGCCATCACGGGCAGCGCGAATAAAACCAATAAAAATCCAAAAATCCGAACCATGAAATACTCCTGCAAAAGATGTTCGTTATGATTGTAAGGCTAAGCGCCCTAAAGAAACAACGTCAAAATGCCGGTATAGCCATAAAGCCGCGCATTGCTGATCTCTCCACCCGCGTAAAAGCCGGTGATAGGGAATTCCCCTAGCTCCTCACGGATAATCTGCATTTCATCCGGCGCATCTCTGCCATGCGAAAAGGCGCGGGCGACGCAAGAAACATAAACCCCGCCTTTGGGCGCGAAAACACCTTCATCACTTTCAATGCGCGCTTTTAACGCCTTAAGCTTTTCGCGTAAATCGCGCTCCACACTTTCATCATCACGATGAACAAACAACAGCGAATCCCCCTTATTCACCATCTGCGCCACCATAATCGCCCCCGCATTGGGGTCGATGCCCATAAGGTTACGCACTAAAAAATCTTGTTGGTCCGAATTTGGAATAGGGAAACCTACATGTACTTCGCCTGTTAAGGCCGATTGAAATTCATCGGGAATATCTTCGCTGGCTTCCAATATAATTTTATCCGGATCTTTCCCCGTCCGTTTCAGGGCGAAAAGGCGTAAATCATCCTCGAACGCCGCCATCGCTTTATCACCATCAAGCTCTAAAATCGTGTTATCGGTTGCGCTCGTAACCACATGCGCCGCACCAATCGGCGCGCAGCCTTGGGATAAAGTCGTTGCAACCTTTACCGATCCCGAAAACAGCGCCCCGCTAAACCCGTTTTGCTGTAATTTATCGCCCGCGATTTGGAAATGCTCGCTGCGTGACGATGACATCCCGCCGACCATAAAACCATCCAGCCTTTCGGAGGCTTGCGAAAGGGCAAGCGCGTGATCGGTATCCGCCAACGGATCGCCATGCGTAAAGACCAGCATCGGATGATGTTGCGATAGCCATGTGCCGATATGATCATTCTGTGCGTTCGCCTCAAAAATTGTAACCGCATCCCCCTCAAAACGTCCAACCATCGCGGAGATTGCTGGGACATCGATATAGGCCTCATTCCCCCCGCAAACCCCGACCGCAACCGCGCCGATCCAGTTATCAATATTCAAAACTGATTTAAACAAATTCAAAATGCTCGCCCCGTCATCGACGAGCGCGTCACTAATGTATAAAAAGCCGAAATTGAAACTATCCTCGTTGGTTTTAACGTCTTCCAGCTGCTCCAAAACCGCTTTCGCACATTCCCGCCAATCCGCACCATCGGCGGCGGCAGAAGCAAATTGTGTGGAGGTAATAAGATTCATAAAAGAAAATATAAGCCAAGCATGAGCGTTAAGAAACTATCAAAACTCGTTTTTATCGATTCTTTTTGAAATCTGCTATAATAGGGACTATAGATAGATAGAATTCGTTTAACTGTTTTAAGGAGTAAAAAACGATGCAAAACGTAAACCGTGTTTCCGCACAGAGCCGTGCACAAGAAATTGACGCCGGCCTCAAGAAATACATGAGCAATATTTACGCTAAAATGACCGCCGGAGTGCTGGTCACGGCGTTAACCGCAATGGTGGTAGGCAGCTCTCCGCTCTTGCTGAACCTCTTCCTCGGTGGGCCGCAGGCTTATCTTGTGATGTTTGCACCCCTCGCGATTGTTTGGTTCGGGTTTAAACCCGACCGGATGGCTTCGGGTAAGTTGATGATGGTTTTCATGGCGCTTGCCGTTTTGTATGGGATTAGCTTCGCCTCCATCGCCGTGATGGTTGGGCAAGACCCTTCATACAGTGTAATTGTCGCCAAAGCCTTCTTCATCGCGACCGGTATGTTTGCGGGCGTTAGTGCGATGGGATACACAACGAAAATTGACCTCACGCCAATCGCAACATTTGCGAGCATGGCAATTTGGGGGCTTATCATTGCCGGTGTTTTGAACATGTTTGTGTTTAAAAGCTCAGGCATGGATACGATGTTATCAATGATCAGCATTCCGCTATTTGCCGGTATCACCGCATGGCAAACGCAGCATATGAAGGAAAGCTATAACCCTTCAATGTCGCCGGAGCTTGTAAAACGCTATAGCTGGTCCGCCGCGCTAACGCTTTACATCAGCTTCATCGCGATGTTCATGAATATTTTGAATTTGATGAGCCAGCGTTAAACGTAGCGTTGATAACCGAATCAAAAACCGCCCCTTTTTGTGGGCGGTTTTTTTATCTATAGAATCCTCTGCAAAAGGTTAGATTTTGGATAAGATGCGAGGAACAAGAAACGCAGGAGCGTAAGCGTACGTAGGTGTGCGGGCGCATCCGAGTATCGCAGTGACGAAGCAGATTGCCAAAAGATGGCCTTTTGCAGAGGATTCTATACCAAGGGTTGATTGACTCATCACAAATTTACCCGTAGCCTTTTGCGTTATTACTTCGTAACCAACTGTTAAAAGGGGAAAAAATGTTAAAAGAATTTAAGGAATTTATTGCACGCGGCAATGTCATGGATATGGCCGTTGGTATCATCATCGGCGCGGCCTTTACGGCAATCGTCAAATCTATGGTCGGTGATTTGATCATGCCGTTTATCGGCGTCATCACCGCCGGAATCGATTTTGGTGATTTGTATTATGCGCTTGATGGTAATACCTACGCGACACTCGCCGCCGCCGAAGAAGCAGGCGTAGCGCTTGTGAAATATGGTGCATTTGTAAACGCGTTGATCAACTTCCTGATTGTGGCTTTCGTTGTGTTCTTACTTGTGAAAGGTGTTAACAGCCTCAAGCGTAAGGCCGAAGATCCAAAAGCAAAAGACGCACCAAAGCCAGCGGCAGACATCGTATTGCTCACGGAAATCCGTGACGCATTACAAGCCAGCGCAGCCAAGCCAGCCGCTAAGAAAGCCGCGCCAAAAGCCGCTGCGAAAAAAACGACAGCTAAAAAAGCCCCTACAAAGAAGGCGGCAGCGAAAAAGAAATAAGAATTGTCTAATCCATGAATAGGGAAGGGGGCGCAAGATGATTGTGCCCCTTTCTTTTTGGGATTATAGTCGCCTGTATTAAGGGGTATTAAAGATGGCAGAAAACAAACACGACATCATCATTATCGGCGCAGGACCAGCGGGGCTAAGCTTCGCTCGCGCCATGGCGGATACGGGGTTAAAAATCACCTTGATCGAAAAGCAATCCGAAGATGTGCTCGCCGCCCCTCCCTATGATGGCCGTGAAATTGCCCTGACGCACCTATCACAAAAAATCATGACCGATTTGGGCATGTGGGATGTGATCCCCGACGATAAAATCTCTCTCATTAAATCCGCCAAAGTCTTGAACGGCAATTCTTCCTACGCCCTGCATTTCGACCATGAGGAGGCGGGTGAGGAAACGCTCGGCTTTATGATGTCCAATAACCAAATCCGCAAAGCGGCGTATGAGTCCTTAAACGGTTTTGACAATATCCAAATCATGGATAAAACCGAAGTCACCACCCTCGGCACCGATAGCGATAAGGGCTGGGTCGAGCCAAAGAACGCAGAGCGCCTTGAGGCACCATTAATCGTCGCCGCCGACTCCCGCTTTTCCGCCGCGCGCCGCACGATGGGGATCTCCACCTCCATGCTCGATTTCGGTCGCACCTGCGTTGTGTGTACGATGAGCATTTCATCCCCGCATGACCAAACCGCCTATGAATGTTTTCATTTCGATCGCACGCTGGCGGTGTTGCCGCTCAATAATAATCAGGTTTCCGTTGTCATCACTTTGCCATCCGAAGAAAGCGACGCGCTCCTCGCCATGAGCAAAGAAGATTTTGCCGCCGATATCGAACGCCGCATTGATGGACAATTCGGTGACATGGCGCTGACGAGCGAGCTTTTCCCCTATCCACTCGTCGCAACCTTCGCCAAAACATTTCACGCCAAACGCTTCGCCGTTATCGGTGATGCGGCGGTTGGCATGCATCCCGTTACCGCGCATGGCTTTAACCTTGGGCTACGCGGGGCGCAGAATTTGGCAAATGAGATCAGAGAGGTGATTCAGACCGGCGGCGATATCGCCTCCCCCGTGGCCTTGGAAAATTATAGCCGCACCCATCGCCGCATTGCCCGTCCCCTTTATCACGGGACAAATGCGCTGGTGAAGCTTTACACCAAACAAACTCCCGCCGCAAAGCTCGCCCGTCGCGCGCTCTTACGCCTCGGCAATCACATCAAGCCGGCAAAACGCCTCATCATGAACCAACTCACAGAAAACAAAGCTCTTTAGAAATTGCGTATTAATTTTGATAAATGGGCTGTAAATAATGATTTTCTGCGCTTCCGGTGCTCACGTACTTATGTACGCTGCGCTCCGATTCTCGAAAACCATCATTTTCGCCACATTTCTCTGCATTAATAGACAATTTCTTTAGAGCCGCCCATACACAATATGCCACGTGATCGTAGCATTGAAATCCGCATCAACAGCGCGGCAAGCTTTACGTAAATCCGCAGCATTAAGCGCTGTATAATCCGCCCGCGGCGTATGCGCGCCAATGCGCTTCATATCGCGTAAAAAGGTAAGCGTGCTATCATATTGTACGCTGCGTTCTTCCTCCCGATACACACCGGATGGCGCTTTAAAATCAAGCGTTCCGGCAGAAAGCCCAAGCCCCGAAAGCGCCGCATGCCACTCCCGAAAACTCCCCGCCCCGGGAATCGCATAAAGCAAAACACCATTCGGCTTCAAAAGCCCGCGAAGGCGCGCCAACCCGCCCTCAATATCCTCAAACCACTGAAACGCCATACTCCCGATAATCAAATCATAGCGCCGCGCAATATCAGGATATTCCCCATCCATAACGCCCCATTCAATATCGGCATATATATCAAATTCCCGCCGTGCATGCTCAACCATTTCGGCGCTGATATCCGTGATGTGAAAATACCCGCCCTGATAATGATCCAACAGATGCCGCGTTAACGCCCCCGTCCCGCACCCAATCTCGAGGATGTTCGGCGAGCTCGCAAAATCCGGTAAATCCTTGGCAAGGCTGTCTGCCACAGCACTTTGAACGGCGCTATGGTCATTATAATCCTTCGCCCCCATATCGAAACGCTGCGCAACGTTTTTCTTCCATTTAGAGCGCATCGGCGACCCCCAAAATATGATCCGCGCACCATTGCGAATGCGTTAAGGGCAAAGCATGCCCGCCATCCTCTTGCATCGAAAGGTCAAACCCATCCCATTCGCGGCGCATAATATCCGCTGGTAAAATTGTATCCTTCGTCCCGCCCAAGGCCAAAACCGGACAATCAAGCCCCCGCAACGCCGCCCGCATATCCCATGTGGAAAGCCATTCCAGACCTGTCGCTAATTTATCCGTATTGAGCGCATCACTCTGCGGTAACCCCGCCGCCCGCCAAAAATCCCGCATCTGCGCCTCGGGGTCTTTGTCAAGACGCAACGCCATCGCCCGCAGAACCCGCGCATTTGTAAATGGCCGGAAATCCGCAAACCCGTTAATCGCCACCAACCCCGCCATATCCGCATGGCGATGCCGAAGCGTCCACATCGTGCCAAGCGAGTGCGTCACATAAATCGCGGGCGTGGGCGCGGGGAGGGCGGCGTGCTCTATCGGCGCTGCACCAACAAAACCAAGCTCAACGCACTGCGTTTTCACATCCGGCAAGCATTCAATAACATCGCCCCAAAAACCCGACGCCATACCCCATCCATGCACAAAAACAAACGGTAAGCCCAAAAACATCTCCCTTAGGGTCAAAACATATTGTTTGTATGCAACTCTGCCTCACAATAAAAGAAAAATCCTGCCCCTAGCATGAGCGCGTTTCCGGCAATGGGTATGCAATATCTAAAATCTCGATTTCCTCGGCCTTGTCCGCCGTGCGAATAAGAACAATATCGCCAACTTCTTTTTTAAGCAGCGCCTTACCAACAGGAGAGAGATGGTTGATTTTCCCTGCCGAGAGGTCGGCTTCATCAATGCCCACCAATTGGACGGTAATTTCCGTGTCATCTTCGCGGGCGTAGGTAACGGTCGCACCAAAATAAACCCGCTCGAGCCCCTGCTGCTCTTTCGGATCAACAATTTTACAATTTTCGAGCTTCTTTTTCAGGTAGCGTAGGCGGCTATCAATCTCGCGCAGGCGTTTTTTGTTGTAAATATAATCACCGTTTTCAGAGCGATCACCATTCCCTGCCGCCCAACTCACAATCTCGCAAATCTTTGGCCGCTCAACATGAATAAGATGATCCTGCTCCTCCGCCAACGCCTTATACCCGCTTGGCGTCATATAATGGATCGTTTCCGGCGCGGGTTGTTTGGCGCTTAATGTACGTTTGCGGGTCATGATTCATTGCCATCTACAGGCAGGTAATCGCGTTTGTAATGTAGGATGAAGAAACAAGAAGCAGCGCACGCCATACCAAAGCCACCAAAAAAAATGAACCATATAAAAGATTGAATGACTAACCCTGCTATCAAGCCTCCAGCCAGCAAACCTAACAAAAGCGTTATCCAGATATTGTGCCAGTTTGAGTATTCAAACCATATCATGAGAGGCAGCCCAACTATTATCATAGTTGGATAAGCGATTATGCTTCCAAAAGCGATCACACCTAATGTTGCACGGCTAAAAGCTTTCAATGCTAAAAGATTATTTAGATTGTCTAATAACAATAGAACGATAGCTCCAATGAACAATCCGATCATTGGTCCCAAAAATGTGGCCATCATAATACGTGACCAACTTGGTTTATATTTTTGCACTTAGATCTTCCGTTTCCTTAACACATCCCCATGCGCGGGGAAGCCTTCATAATCGGTCATGGTGGTAACGGACGGCGTTAATGCCTCAAACCCCTCACGCGTACAGCGGGAGATGGATGTACGTTTCAAGAAATCCCAAACAGACGTACAGGAGAATGTATGCGCCCATCCGCCGGTGGGCAAAACATGGTTAACACCAATCCCGTAATTACCAAGGGAGGAGGGCGTATATTCCCCGATGAGAATTTCACCCGCATGGTGGAGGCGTTTTGCAACATCTTCCGCATTTTTCACCTTAAGATGTAAGTGCTCCGCCGCATAGGCATTAGCAACCTCAATTGATTGCTCCAGATCTTCGGTCAAAATAATCCCGCCATAATCCGCCATAACTTTTGTGCAGATCCCGCGATGCGGCTCGGGCAATTCCGCAATTTTTTCCGGCAGGTGTACGCGTACATATTCGGCAAGCTCTTTTGAATGCGTGATAAGGAGTGCAGCAGAATCCTCACCATGCTCGGCCTCGTTCAAAACATCCCAACATGTATTTTCAAAATTGGCGGACTCGTCCGCAAGGATAATAGATTCGGACGGGCCAGCGGGCATGCCGGGGTCCATAATAACCGAACAAACACGCTTTGCCGCCGCGACATAGGGCGAGCCGGGGCCAAGGACTTTTTTAACCTGCGGCACGCTCTGCGTTCCATAGGCAAGCGCAGCAATCGCCTGCGCCCCGCCCGCTTTATAAACATTCTCAACACCGCAGAGCTTCGCAGTATAAAGCGTCGCTGCATCCGTTGTCCCCCCGTATTCGTTGGGTGGCGTAGGCGGGCTAACAACCGCAATATTCTTCACACCCGCAATGACGGCGGGAATGGCAAGCATATAAAGCGCGGAAGGAAACGCCCCCTTACCCCGCGGCACGTACAGGCCAACTGATTCAATCGCATTGACCTGCTCCCCCGCAAAAACGCCGGCTTCAATTTCAATCATCCATGGTTTTTCAACCCGATCCATTTGCGCCTGATGAAACGTACGGACATTATTGGCGCAATGCTTGATCGCGGCCTTTAGGTCATCATCCAATGCGCCTTCGGCGGCGGCAAACTCTTCTTCGGTGGCTTTCAAAGACGCAACATCCGCCCCATCAAATTTCTTCGCATACTCAATCAATGCCGCATCACCGCGCACGCGTACATCTTCGACGATCGGCTCGACAATTTTGACGACCTCATCAATGTCTGCTTGGCTACGGCGCATAATGCGTGCCTTTGTGCCCTCGTCCGTTTCATTCCAGATATAAAAGTTGATGCTCATTTTGCTATTGTCTCGACTTTATGGCCTTAATTTGTATATATAAGCGGCTATGAGCCAACAGACAATTCTTATTATTGATTATGGTAGCGGGAATTTACGCAGCGCCGCCAAAGCATTCGAGCATGTCATTGCCGAACATGGCCTGAATGCACGGGTTATAGTATCCGGCAACGCCGATGATGTCCGCAAAGCCGACCGGATTGTCCTGCCTGGTCAAGGCGCGTTTAAAGATTGCATGGAGAATTTACAAGCCACAACAGGCATGATCGAGGCGCTGGAAGAACGCGTGCTAAAAGATGGTGTGCCTTTCTTGGGCATTTGCGTTGGGATGCAGCTTCTTGCAACACGCGGGTTAGAGCATGGCGTGACAGCAGGGCTAAACTGGATCGAAGGGCAAGTCGTGCCGTTTAACCTCTCCGCCGAATATAAAATCCCCCATATGGGCTGGAACACTTTGATTCCGCCAAATTCAGGGCAAGATAACCTCCACCCCGTGTTGCAGGGCAGCAAAGAAATTTCAGCACAAAATGAAGTTCATTACTATTTTGTTCATTCTTTTATGTTTGAATGTGAGTATGTGCATCATATTTTGGGCTTAACCGATTATGGCGGATTATATGCCTGTGCCGTTGGACGCGATAATATTGTGGGTGTGCAATTCCACCCTGAGAAAAGTCAGGATGCGGGATTGGCATTAGTGCATAATTTTATAAATTGGAAGCCATAGAAAGGCCTTAGAGATGAGCGATTCTATCAACCTTCAAAAACTCCCCCCCCAGCCAAGCGTCGAACGTCTGGAAACCTTAGGCGCGGGCGATTTGAATGATCTTTGCGATGCAACCGATGCCGCGATTGAAGGCGGCGGTGGGTTTGGTTGGGTCGAGCTCCCTAATCGTGACCGGCTTGAATCTTACTGGCGCGGTGTTTTGGCCATGCCCGCACGGATTTTGTTTGTTGCGCGGTTGGATGGTGTGATTTGCGGAACATGTCAGCTCTGGAAGCCTCCGGCTAACAATGAAGCGCAGGCTCACTCTGTACAGTTAACGACAAATTTCATAGCACCATGGGCGCGTGGACATGGTTTAGCAAAAATGCTGCTAGAACAGGCCGAGGCCGCTGCGTTGGAGGAAGGCTTTACTGTTATTAACCTCGATGTACGCGAAACACATGATCAAGCTATCGCGCTTTATGAGACAATGGGCTATATACGCTTTGGTACGCATCCTTATTCCGTGCGCCTAGAAGATAAAATTATAAAAAGCCATTATTATTATAAAGTCATAGACCCAGCCGCGATCATACAAAAATAAATAGATTCATTATATCTATTAAATATTCAAATTTATTGTCCCAGCGCATCATCAAGAACGGGAATATCTTCGACGAGGAGATGTTCATTTGCGATTGTGATTTCGCCGTTATTTGCGATTGTGATTTCGCATTGAAAAAGAGAATCTTTGAACATGATCGTAGCGGGGAGAATGAAGCTTCCTGCTTTTGTGATTTCCTTAACACTTAACGGAATTAGCATTTTAGCGAGGTTTTTACGGGCCTCGGGCGGGGGGTCGTCTTTCCAGCGGATGTCATCAACATTCTCGGCAATGAGCATCCGGCCTTTTTCCCCGCGAACATGATTAAAGAAAAAGCGCACATAGTCCGGCGCGGTTTCATCGTTGAGAATTAACGGCGCGGATTTATTGAGGGCGTAGATCGGCGCATTGCTCCAATCAAGCACAACTTCCCTGCCCTGCCCGCCGTCAATGGCGAAACGCTGCGTCGAGGGCTGGATTGAATCATCGGTGATATCGAGATAGCGATACCCATCATAAAAGGAAATATCCTGCGCCATAATGGTGGTGTCCAGCGGCGTAAATTCAACGCCATCGAAAAGCGGGTTAAACCGCGTGAGCAATTCAGCGGTTTCTTTATCGTCTAATTTTTTAAAAGCTTCTTGGTACATAGAGTATAGTAAGTATCACATTCACAGCTGATTCGAAACGCAGGATTTCGGATATGGGTAAGTTTGTGGGCAAGTTGTTTAGGAATCGTGAGATAAATCTGGGATTAAGTTATGCCCAATTGATGAAGATTTTTAATGGGGAGTCTTGCACATGGGGAAAAGCAATTTTGCTTAGGTGAAAGTTATCGGAGCGAATCATTTTGAAGCACCGGAAAACAAAGCGAATTTGGATGTGGGTGTTTGTGGGCTAAATTGTGGAACGATTCTATACCCGTTTTGCACAGGCCCTATAATAATAAAAACCCTTTTTAAAAGATAAATATATAATTAGTATTTCGGTGTTCAGAGGGGCATTGTGTCGGTCTGGAAGATCGGAAATTGAGATGGATTGCATGCAGGATAATAAACCGTTTTTGAAAGTGTTGGCAGGGGAAGCGCAGGCAAGGCCGCCATTTTGGTTTATGCGACAGGCGGGGCGGTATTTGCCGGAGTATCGGAAGCTGCGTGCCGAGAAGGGCGGGTTTTTGGCCATGGCGTTTGATCCGGATGCGGCATGCGAGATTACGATGCAGCCCTTGCGGCGGTTTGGTATGGATGCGGCGATTTTGTTTTCGGATATTTTGACCGTGCCAATGGCGCTGGGGCAGGAGCTTTGGTTTGAAGCAGGGGAAGGGCCAAAGCTCGGGGCGCTGGATTTGGCAGGATTGAAATATAATTCGGCGGTGGTGCAGCCGGTTTTTGATGCGGTGAACAAGATTGCCGCGCAGATGCAGGTTGAGGGGTTTGCAGATACGGCGTTGATTGGGTTTGCGGGGGCGCCGTGGACGGTGGCGACCTACATGATTGAAGGCGGGTCGAGTCGTGATTTTTCCAAGAGCAAAATGATGATGTATCAAGATCCGCAAGGCTTTGCGGCGTTGATGGATGTGTTAGTGGATGCGACCAGTGAATATCTGATTGCTCAGGTTGATGCTGGGGCGGAGGCGTTGCAGATTTTTGATAGCTGGGCTGGGGCGCTCAATGCGGAGGAGTTCGAGCGCTGGTGTCTTGCGCCGATTGCGCGGATTGTGGGGTATGTGAAGGCGAAGCATCCATCCGTTCCGATTATCGGTTTTCCGCGTGGCGCGGGGGTGAAATATCTCGATTTTGTGGAGCGTTCGGGGTGTGATGCTGTGGGTTTGGATCAATTTACGCCAACACGCTGGGCGGCGGAGAATTTGCAAATTCAGCTGCCTGTGCAGGGGAATTTGGATCCTAATCTTTTGCTTGCGGGTGGCGCGGTGATGGAGGATGCGGTACGGCGCATTTTGGATGATTTATCCGGCGCGCCGTTTGTGTTTAATTTGGGGCACGGAATTAACAAGGAAACGCCGATTGCGCATGTGGAACGCGTGGTGGAGATGATCAAAAATGGCTGAGAAAGCAAAAAAAGTTGCGGTTGTAATGTTTAATCTTGGGGGGCCGGATAGCAAAAATGCGATTCAGCCGTTCTTGATGAATTTTTTTATGGATAAAAATATTATCCGTGTGCCGATCCCGTTTCGGTGTTTTATCGCCGCGATGATTGCAAAGCGGCGTAGCAAGCGTGAAGCGGGGGATAGCTATGGCGAGTTGGGGGATAAATCGCCTTTGCTCGAGAATAGTGTTAAGCAGGCCAAGGCGCTGGAAAAGGCGTTTAAGAAGGATTCACGTGAAACAAAATTCAAAACATTCGTGTGCATGCGTTATTGGCATCCGATGTCGGCGCAAGTGGTGCGGGAGGTACGGGATTGGGGTGCGGATGAGATTGTGATTGTACCGCTGTATCCGCAATTTTCGACCACCACAACATGGTCATCGCTGGAGGTTTGGAATAAGGCGATGTATCAGGCGGGAATGGATGTGCCAAGTTCGATGGTGTGTTGCTATCACCGTAATGTGGGGTTTGTGAATGCCTCGGCGGAGAATATACGGGCGCAGTATGACCAGGCGTTGAAGGATGGGTATGAGGTGCCGCGCGTGCTCTTTTCCGCGCATGGTTTGCCGGAGAGTGTGATTAAGGATGGTGATCCCTATCAATGGCAATGTGAGCAGAGCGCCGAGGCGATTGTTGATGCAATCGGGATTGAGGGGCTTGATTGGCAGATTTGTTATCAATCCCGCGTTGGACCGAAAAAATGGATCGGGCCTAGCCTTGATGAAGCGCTTGAGAAAGCGGCGGATGACGGTAAGGCGGTTGTGATCTATCCCCATGCCTTTACCCAAGAACATGTAGAAACGCTGGTTGAGCTTGATATCGAATATCGTGAAGAAGCTTCGAAGTTGGGATTGCAGGGCTATTACCGTGCGCAAACCGTTGGAACGCATCCGGCGTTTATTGATGGGCTAGCGGGATTGGTACAGGCGCATTTAGGACGTGGCAAAGTTGAGGCCGAAGGCTATAAAACCCCCTGCCCTGAGGAATTCGGGGAATGTTGTATGCGTGGTGGGAGAGTTTAAATGCAAGACTTCCTTCTCATAAATTATGAATGGCTGCGGGCGTTGCATATATTGGCGGTGATATCTTGGATGGCGGGGATGCTTTATTTGCCGCGCCTGTTTGTTTATCATGTGGATGCGGTGGTTGGGTCAGATCAATCGGAGACGTTCAAGATCATGGAAAAGCGCCTTATGCGCTATATCATGGCGCCGGCGAGTGTAGTGGCGTGGGTGTTTGGCGGGTTAATGTTGTGGGCCAATCCGGGGATGTTTTCCGAAGGCTGGATGCATGCGAAGTTGTTGTTTGTTGTGCTGATGAGTGTGGTTCATCATCTCTTTATGATTTGGCGGAAGAAGTTTGAGCGGGATGAGAATGTGAAGTCGGCGAAGTTTTTTCGGGTCTGGAATGAAATTCCGACATTGCTTATGATTGCGATTGTTATTATGGCGGTGGTGCAGCCGTTTTAGGGGTTAGATAAAAGCGCTTGACAAGTTTTTATAATCACACTATATGTGGATTTGTCTTTGAGATTAATCCGATTATTTTTAATATTTTTTGTGTGCCGAAGGTTTCTTTGTGCAGGATTTCTCAGAAGAATTATTTCAACCTAAACGATAATAGATAAAGTTTTATATTCAGCCATACTTTTTAGTTATACATTTTTTTAGCTATTCAGGGCGATCCGAAATTTAAGAATATTCATTCTATCCTTTTCAAATATTAGAGAAAATTTATGAAATTACAGGAACTTAAAACCCGTTCACCGTCCGAGTTGCTTGCCTTTGCCGAGGAGCTGGAGATTGAAAATTGTAATTCCATGCGTAAGCAAGACATGATGTTTGCGATCCTTAAGCAGTTGGCGCAGCAAAATGTACCGATTTCCGGAAATGGCGTTTTGGAAGTGTTGCAGGATGGGTTTGGTTTCTTGCGAAGTCCTGAGGAAAATTACCTTCCCGGGCCGGATGATATTTATGTCTCCCCCGCGCAGGTTCGTCGTTTTGGTCTCCGCACTGGTGATAGTGTCGAGGGGCAAATTCGTGCGCCGAAGGATAATGAGCGGTATTTTGCGCTGACGAATGTTAATTCGATTAATAATGAATCGCCGGATAAGCTTCGTCATCGTATTAATTTTGACAATCTTACGCCCCTTTATCCCGAGCGGAAGATCAAGCTTGAGCTTGATGATCCGACGAAGAAGGATAATGTTCAGCGTGTGATTGAGATGGTTTCGCCGATTGGTTTCGGGCAGCGTGCCTTGATTGTTGCGCCGCCGCGTACCGGTAAAACCGTGATGATGCAGGAGATTGCGAAATCTTTGGCGGCTAATCACCCTGATTCCTACCTTATTGTTCTTCTTATTGATGAACGTCCGGAGGAAGTGACCGATATGGCGCGTAGCGTGAATGGAGAGGTTGTATCCTCGACATTTGATGAGCCTGCGTCTCGTCACGTACAGGTTGCGGAAATGGTGATGGAGAAGGCCAAGCGCCTTGTCGAGCATAAGCGCGATGTGATTATCCTGCTTGATTCTATTACGCGTTTGGCGCGGGCGTATAACACGGTTGTGCCGTCCTCTGGTAAAGTTCTAACGGGTGGTGTGGATGCGAATGCCCTGCAGCGTCCAAAGCGTTTCTTCGGTGCGGCGCGGAATGTTGAGCAAGGCGGGTCGTTGACGATTATTGCCACCGCGCTTATTGATACCGGATCGCGGATGGATGAGGTTATCTTTGAAGAGTTCAAGGGAACCGGTAACTCCGAAATTGTACTTGATAGAAAAATTTCCGATAAGCGCGTCTTCCCGGCGATTGATATTCAAAAATCCGGCACACGGAAGGAAGAATTGTTGGTTGATAAGGGTACTTTGCAAAAAATGTGGGTGCTCCGCCGTATTCTTAACCCGATGGGCACGGTTGATGCCGTTGAATTCCTCCTCGGCAAGATGAAGCAGACGAAGAATAATGATGAGTTCTTTGATGCGATGAATCAGTAGGGTTTATCCGAAATGGATGCTGTCATTTTGCGGGGGTGATGGTTTTGGCGCTTGGTCAGGATTAAATGTTAATCCTTCGTCGTATAGCGTGACGATGCAAACCTTGTTGGATCCTAATTTCTTCCTGAGTTTTTTGAGGTGGGTATCAATTGTTCTGTCATTGATATCCCCTGCTTTGATCTCATCCAAGAGTTGTTCTCTGGATAGAATGTGGTTGGGATGCTTTAGTAGGGCTTGCATGATCTTGAATTCAGTTTTTGTAAGCTGTGTGTGTGTTTCGTCTGTATTATAAATGCGCGCATTTCTGGTATCGAGATAGGTTGTGGGTGTGATATCTATTTTTTGATCGGGATTGGGCGGTGTATACGGGTCAGTTTCTATCATGTAGCCAAGCCCGTTTACTGTGACTAACGATTGTGCATTGTTCCCTAATTTCTTCCTGATTCTTTTGAGGTGGTGCTTAATTACTGTGGGGTCTATGTTCTTTGGTATTTCTGCTATACGTTTTAGCTCTTTATCTGGGTAGAGTGTATTTGGGTTCTTGCGTAAATGAGCAAGGATTTTAGCTTCTCTGTTTTGAGAAACATGATTGCCTGAGCGGCTTTCAAAATGTGACCATAAAATTTGCGGTAAATTTACGGCGTTAAAAAATGGTAGAGAGCTTCGCATTCGGGGGATAATAGAGAGAGCCTAATTTTATGTCAATTTCTAATTCCATAAAATTTTATCTAAATTCGAAATGAATGTGATTGTGCGTTTATCGGAATTGTGGTGTAATAAGAGTATAAGTTATGTAAATATATAGGGTTATATTTAAGGACTTTTATTCACATGCGGGGGTGTCTTTTTTCTTTATGAATTCTAAGTTTGTCGCGATCGGGATCTTGCCTTTTTTCCTCTCCAAATCCGATGCGACATGTTGCCGGTTTTTATACCGGTGAGAACGGTGCTATATGCTATGCGTGGGCTTTGCGGTCTTGCCCTCTTGTAAAGTCAGGCATGGGTTATGCGCAAAAAGTGATGGTGATAGTGTGATGGGGTTAGGGTTGTAAGCTGCTTTTTGCCCTTAGCGGTTTATACAACGCTCATCAGTGATTTTGCTATCGGCGTTATGATATGTGCGGAAAGTATCGTTTTAAAAACGGGTCGTCTTTAGAAGCCTCACGGTTATTCTAAAGGCGGCCTTTTTTATTTCAGATTTTTGTTTAAAAACGTAGTGGTGCGGTTGTTTGCCAGCGCCGTTGCGCTTTCATCATAATGCGTGCCGTTGATGCGGGTGAAGGCGTGGTCTTGGCCCGCATATTGGTGCGTTTCGACATGGGGGTAGTTTTGGAAGGCGGTGATGATTTGCGTTTGCGCTTCGGGTGGGACGTATTCGTCATTGCCGGCGATGTGGAGCATGAGGGGCGTGGTGATGTGTTCTTTATCCCCTAACATGGTTTCGATGGCAACGCCGTAATAGCTAACGCTCGCATCGATATCGGATGCGGTGGAGAGCATATAGGCGAGTTTTCCGCCCAAGCAATAGCCGATTGCGCCGACTTTGCCATTGCATTCCTTCATATTGTGCGCATAGCCGAGGGTGGTTTTGAGGTCTTCGAGGCCGGTTTCTTGATTAAATTCTCCGAATAATTCGAAGGCGCGCTGGAGTTGTTCTTCGATGCTATCGATTAGTTCGATTTCCGGCTCGATGCGCCAGAAGAGGTCGGGGGCGATGGCGATATAGCCTTCGCGCGCAAGTTCATCACATTTTTCGCGGATATCGGCGTTGATGCCGAAAATTTCTTGAATGACGATAATTGCGGGTGCGGGGGTAATTTCCGGTAGCGCGATATAAGCGCTGAATGCATCGCCGTCAAAGGCGGGGATTTTGATTTTCTTATCTGGCATTGTGCTTTCTCCTTAAAAACGCTTTAAAGGGAGGGTAGCAAAACCCTGCGATGATGTGAAAAGGAAATTACGATATGAAAGTTACGTTTGATATTGATTGTACCCCCGCCGAGGCACGGGCGTTTTTGGGCCTGCCGGATATTGCGCCGATGCAAGAGCGGATGATGAAGGAATTAGAGGACAAGATGCAGGAGAATCTCAAGAGCATGGATCCGGCGGAGATCGTGCAAACATGGCTGCCCGCGACGATACAGGGTTGGGGCGATATGCAAAAAATGTTCTGGGATCAGATGGGTGCGAGTAATCCTATGGCGGGGGCTTCTGCTTCGGGTGATGAAGCTAAGGACAAAAAATAGTGACCCACACCGACACCATATTCGCGTTAGCATCTGCGCCCGGGCGGGCGGGGGTGGCGGTTGTTCGGGTGTCTGGTGAGCGGGCGCATGAGAGCGGGGAGCGGTTAGCAGGAGTTTTGCCGCCTTCACACACAGCGGCACTTAGAAAGATTATTCACCCTGATTCACGTGAAACTATTGATCAAGCCCTTGTTTTAGCGTTTGAAAATCCGCGTAGCTATACGGGGGAGGATGTTGTTGAGTATCATCTGCATGGTGGGCGTGCGGTGGTTGAGGGCTTGCTTGATGTGCTTGGCGCGCAGGATGGGCATCGCCTCGCCGAGCCGGGGGAGTTTACGCGGCGGGCGTTTGAGAACGGGAAGATGGATTT
>JBOEFZ010000048.1:0-9961 GCA_050633165.1 Alphaproteobacteria bacterium
AAAAATATTTTTTCACGCTTAACATCCACTTTACCTATATAAATCATACTCTTACGAAGGAATTTCATTGCATTTCACGCGTTTTTTTTATGCCCTTTCTTTTTATACGCCCCACGCGATTTCAACGCCGACAGCATCTTAACCGTCTGCCGATACTGGTTCTGCGCCTGAAACGCGGCGGCATACATATTAAGGCTCAAACTCGGGGTTCTAACGCCGGTATAGGTCGTATCCGCATCCGCAAGCAGCCGCCGAAACGCCAAATCCAACATCTTCGCCTGATGCTCCAGCGCGGCTTTCTCAGTCTTAGGCAACGGCGTCACGGCCTGACCCCTGATCGCACGAACTAAAATCTCCGCATGATCAGTATCCTCGGGAACACTATAATGAACCGCCCATCGCCGCTCCTTACGAAGCGCCTCCAGCTCCTCATTTGACGGGATAATCGGTGCCTCCCAATCATAGCATTCAGTAGAATCGTCATAATTATCCGTCAAACTTACGGGCTGGTTTTCGGTGGTGGTGATTTCGGAAGGTGTGGTGTGTGTTTTATCAGTCATACGGAACAATATAGGATATTTTTCCTATAATTGCAAGATTTACTTCCGCGGCCGCAACCCCAAAAAATCAACCTGCCACACAAGCTCTTCCTCGCTTAGCGGATAATCCGTGCCACCTTTGGGGTAGAGCATTTCTTTGGGCTGCACCTTACCGATCGTTTTTTGCAGCTCCAGCGCGAGGCGCATCGAAAGGCCCGCCCGCCACGCCAATGCGACAATCGGTTTTGGCGCGCGCATATCGATGATTTTTTGCGCGTTCATCGCGCTCGTGCTTGCCATCACGGCGATCATCGCAACAACCAGATCATAATCCCGCATCGCGAGCGCGTCGGACACATACTCCTCATGCAAATTCCCGTCCGTGATAATTTGCTGAAGGCGTTCCTCAACCGATAACGTGCTCTGCAAATCTTCGGTAGCGGCAAAATCAACGCGACGGCGGAACACGGCGGCAATCTCCTCGCTCTCCATCTCATCAAAATCCTCACGGGTAAGGAGGATATCACGCACCGAAGCCTCGACAAATGACGCCAATTCCTTCGCAAATTCCGGCGGCAGGGATTTTCGCGCCGCCACGGGCGCTTGCCATTCCTTCACATGCTGCGCCTTGGCAACAATAACCTCCAACGTCGCGGGCGTAATCGCCGCCCCTTCATTCCGGATCAACGCCTCACCGGCGGGAACATTCTCGCTCTCGATCACCGCATCGCAGATCGCTTCGGAAACCTGATCCCGCTGCGCAATCGCCTCGACGACCCAACCCTCGGGGTGATCTTCCAAAATGCCAAGCAGTTCCTCATCCGCCAACGCCGCACAAAACCGCAAAATCGGCTCGCTCACCTCCCGCTCGACATCTTTGGCCAATTGCGCCGCAATCTTCGGCGGCGTATGCGCATGATCCTTAAGCGTCGCAGACAGCGCCACCCGCACCTTCAACACCTCATCCAGCGCGAGCGTGCCAAGCGATTGCACAGCAAAGGCATAAAGCTGGCTCTGCTTATCTTGGCTAAGCCCGGGCAACAATTCCGATAACCGCCCCGCCAACGCAAGCCGCACATCAACATCACTATCCACGGCCAAAATCGGCGACACCTGCACCGGCATCGAAGGGTTATCAGCCACCGCTTTACGCACCTTCGGATCAGGATCGGATTCCGCGAGATAATACAAAACTTCCTTCTTCGTCCCCGCATCCTTGGCAAGCGCCATCCGCTCCCGCCGCCGCGCTGATTGCAACGCTTCGCGCTGCTCACTATAAGCTTTAGGCCTCTTCGAAAACATTCTGCGCATTCCGGTTAGCATAGCATTCCTACTTATTCTGACCCTCAATATAATCCACACTTTGCATTTCCATCAAACGGGAAATTGTCCGTTCGAATTCATAGGCATGATCGGAACCCGCATAAAGCCCATCCGGCGCAGCAGCAGCGGAGATAACGACGTTAACTTCATTCTCATACAACACATCAATCAAATTCATCAATCGTTTCGCTTCGTTTCGTTTCGTTTTTAGGTGCGGAATATCTTCGAGAAAAATCGTATGATACCGCGCCGCCACGGCCAAATAATCCTCCGCCCCCAATGCCGCCTCACACAATTCCGCAAAGCTAAACCGCGCCACATCTTTTGCCGCCACGCGCACCTGTATCACGCGCCCCTTGACGGAGATTTCATCCGCATGCACCTCCCCGCCATGGGTAAGCACAGCAAACATTTCATCCAGCCGCGCCGCCGTATCCACCCCCAGCGGCGTAAAATAATTCCCGCCTTCCGCCAAAAATTGCGTCCGGTAATCATGCGGGGAATCAAGATGGATAACCTCCTGCCGCTCCTTCAACAGTTCAATAAACGGCAAGAACCGATCCCGCTGAAGGCCCCCTTCATAAAGGCGATCCGGCTCCCAATTGCTGGTCGAAACAACAACAACGCCAAGCTCGTACAAACACCGGAACAACCGCCCCAAAATCATCGCATCGGCAACATCCACCACATGAAACTCATCAAAACACAATACACGGCTACGCTCGGCAATCCTTTGCGCAAACAACGGTAACGCCCCGTCAATCCCTTGACTAGCGCCCTCCGCCTCGCGCCGCGAATGGATATAATCATGCACCTCGATCATAAATTCATGAAAATGCACACGGCGGCTTGTGATGGCTTTGGGCAAGCAATCATGGAACAAATCCATCAACATCGACTTCCCGCGCCCGACCCCGCCATACATATACACCCCGCGCGGCAACGGGTCGCTCTTCCCGAACCACCCCTTTTTCGGCTTATAGGCAATCACCTCATGAAAAAGACGATCCAGCGCGGAAACAGCAATTTCCTGCACCGGATCTGGCTTCAACTCACCATCATTAAGGCGCTGTTGATATATCTGTAGTGGACTTTTTTGCGACATAGCGGATCAGGAGAATCGAAATTTCATACAAAGCCAAGATTGGCATAGCCAGCAAGATTTGGCTAATCACATCCGGCGGGGTGAGAAAAGCAGCCACAACAAATGTCCCGATCAACGCATATTTACGCTTCGCCGCCAATTGATCCGCCGTAATAATCCCCGCCTTCCCAAGCAAGGTAAGCAGCACAGGCAATTGAAAACACAAACCAAACGCGAAAATCAACGTCATGATAAGATCAAGATATTCCGAAACCCGCGCCTCCAGCTCAATCGGCAATGCGGTTTCGCTTGCCCCCGTTTGAAAGGACAGGAAAAACGGCCACGCCGTCGGCATCACCACATAATAAACCACCGCCCCACCGGCAAAAAACAAGATCGGTGTCGCCACCAAAAACGGCAAAAACGCCCCGCGCTCATTCTTATAAAGTCCCGGCGCAATAAACAGCCAGATTTGCAGCAACAAAACAGGAAACGTGATAAAAATTCCCGCAAAAAATGCAACCTTAAGATAGGTAAAAAACGCCTCGGTCAAGCCGGTATAAATAAGGCGCTGCTCCCCCGCCGCGGCGAGTGGCTGCACGAGAAAACTATAAATCTCCTCCACAAACCCAAAACACGCCGCCGTCCCGACAACCATCGCCGCAATCACCCAAATCAGGCGTTTGCGGAGCTCTATCAAATGGCTAATCACTGGCTTTTCATTTTCGGTCATACGTCCATTCCGTCGTCATTGCGAGCAAAGCGAAGCAATCCATCTTCCAATGTCGACAACTCGTACTGGATTGCCGCGTCGCTACGCTCCTCGCAATGACGATCAGCAATCTTACATTCGTGTCTATTCGTGTTCATTCGTGGTTCTTTCCCCCATCTCACCCTCCGGCAGCACATCCGCCTCATCATCCTCCGCCGCCTCGTCAAAATCTTCGCTGCGTTGGCGCGCTTCGAAATTCACGGAATTGCGGATATCATCCAAATCTCCATCCCGCATAAAATCATCAAATTGAGAGGTAAACGCATATTTCGCGTAAGAAATCCGTCGCATAATATTGCCCAATCCCCGCATCAAAGCAGGCAATTCCTTTGGCCCAATCACAAGCACGCCGAGCGAAACAATCACAATCAATTCAACAAAGCCGAAATCTAACATATAGTCATTCCAAAAACGTCATCCCTGCGAAAGCAGGGATCTCATCGACAAGCAAACAGATTCCAACCTTCGCCGGAATGACGCTATTATTTAGCCTCATCATCTTTATCAATCGCTTTTGGCTCGTCTTCGTCCTTAAGGCCGCGCTTAAACGAATTAATCCCCTTCGCCAAATTCTCGGCAATCATCGGCAATCGCGCCGCGCCAAAAACAACAAGAATAAGCAAAATAACAATCGCAATTTGTAACGGACCCGGTGCCATAACTTAAATTCCTTCTAATTTCTCTATGTCTGTTTCTACGCTCTCGGCGTTATCTTGTCCAGTGAACAGATCCTGCGCCTCGCCCACATCGGGAATCGCCTCAATCGCCGGACGACGATCAAGTAATCCCGCCGCCTTAAGATCATCCATCCCCGGCAAATCCATCAAACTCTCCAGCGCAAAATGATCCAAAAACGCCGGAGTCGTCACCCATGTAAGCGGTCGCCCCGGTGTCTCCCGCCGCCGCCCCGGCTTCACCCATCCGGCCTCCACAAGTGCATCCAGCGTCCCGCTATTGGTCGCAACACCGCGAATATTCTCAATCTCCGCCCGCGTCACAGGTTGATGATAGGACACAATCGCCATAACCTCCATCGCCGCCCGAGGGAGCTTTTTCGCAACCTGCTTCTCAATCGTCAAAACCTCCGCCAAATCGCTCGCGGTGCGAAACGCCCAATACCCATCGGCATTGGTAAGGCTAACCCCGCGCCCCTCATAATGCGCCTGAAGCGAAAGCAGCGCCGCCCCCACATCCGCACCCTCTCGCCCCAAATCCGCCATCCGCTCATGCAAATCCTTCGTACTAAGCGGCTCAGCAGAGGCAAATAACAACGCCTCGATAATACGGGTTACTTCATTCATGCCTCACCCTTCCCACGCATATAAATCGGCCGAAACAGGCCATCTTGCTTAATCTCCAACTTCCCCTGCTTGGCCAGCTCAAGCCCCACGGTAAAGGTCGAGGCAAGCGCAGAGCGCCCATAGAGCCGATCCTTAATCCCATCAGGAATAAAACTCTCGAGCGTCGTCCAAACCGAATGCGCACCCTTTCGCGGCAACTTCCCGAGCATCCGCGTCATACGCCCCATCGCGTCCTCCGCGCTCATCAACGTAAATTCCGGCAGATCGTAATGCGCATCTTCCCCGCGTTTTTGAATATCACCATAGGCACGCAACATATCATATAGGCCCACATCCCATTGCGTGCGGGTCGAAATGCTAATCCCCTCCGGCGCGCCACGGGCAAAAACACCCTGCCCCAATTGCGGTCGCGCCTGTAGCTTCTCCGCCGCATCCTGCATCGCTTCCAAACGCCTAAGCTGAAACTGCAACGCTTCGGCCATTTCCTCGGCGCTCGCATCGACGCCATCATCCTCACGCGGGAGCAACAGGCGGGATTTAAGATAGGTCAGCCACGCCGCCATCACGAGATACTCCGCCGCCAGCTTTAAATCCAGCGCCTTCGCACGGTTCACAAACTCCAGATATTGCCGGACAAGCTGCAAAATCGAAACCTGCAACAAATCCACCTTCTGCTTTTGCGCCAACTCCAGCAAAACATCAATCGGCCCTTCATAGCCATCGATATTGAGCAGCAACGCATCCGCATCATGCACAGGCGCAGCAGCCCCCGCCCGCGGCGGGTCTTCCTCAAAAGCAACAGATTGGCTCATACCTTAAGCTTTTAGCGGTAAATATGAATTTTGTAAACGTTTCTGCGCGCTTGCGGACAGGTTAGGCACAGATTTTATCAAACCCTCCATCACATCCAATTCCCCCGCACAATACAGCGCCGCATCACACCCCGCCGCAAGGCAGGCCGCCGCCCGCCCCCCGACATCGCCATAGCCCGCCAACGCCTCCATATCCAGATCATCGGAAAGCAAAAACCCGTCAAACCCGATATCCCCCCGAATAACGTCCTTGATAATGGTCGGCGAAACAGACGAAGGATGCGCCGGATCAATCGCATCATAAACAATATGCGCCACCATCCCCCAAATCGCTTGCCCGAATATTTTCGACACGCTGCGAAACGGTTCGAAATCAGCAACAATTAATTCATCAATGTTTTCAGATACATGCGGCAAATCCTTATGACTATCCACCGCCCCGCGCCCATGCCCGGGAAGATGCTTAATCACCGGCACAACACCAGCCGACAAAAAATTCCGGCAAACCGATTCTCCCATCCGCGCCACCACATCCGGTTCCTCCGAAAACGCCCGATCCCCGATCACATCATGCGTCACAGCCGATAAAACATCCATCACAGGCGCGCAATTCACATCCACACCGGCCTCAACCAACTCCTCCGCCAATTGCAAAATGCTAAAGCGCAAATCGGACAACGCACCGTCCAAATCCCCCTGCTCTGCCCGCTTGCCAAAGCTTTTCATCGGTGCATATTGCCGCCAAACCGGCGGTTTAAGGCGTTGCACCCGACCACCCTCCTGATCAATCAAAACCGGACAATGCCACCCAACAACCTCCCGCAATTCCGCCGCAAGCGACGCAACCTGCGCGGGCGCCTCACAATTCCGCGCAAAAAGAATAAACCCAAGCGGCCGCGCAGAGGCAAAAAAACTGCGCTCACCCTCCGATAGCGCAGTTCCCTTAACGGAGAGAATAACGGCTTTTGATTGTGATAAATTAAACATAATGCTTGACCCTCTTTCTCCAGATAGCTATTTTCCAGAACTTATGAATAACAACACAATAATACCGAGCGCCATAATAAGGCAACATTTATACCTTAGCAGACTTGAGGGAACTTGTGATGCCATCACAGAACGCTTAAAAAACAATGAAACAGGAAAAGACAACGTTAGCAAAGAAGAATTCAGGATTTTCAGGCAAGCTGCGCAAGAGCTATGCGCTCCACAAAACTTTGTTTTAGGAAGCCTGTTCAAAAATATTGCAGGCACATCAAAAACACCCAAAACACACATTTTCAACATCATCGCAATGTCATTCACAGGCGCAATGTCTGCAGACATAAGCGGCAAGAACGAAATCACTGGCAAAGACTTCTCTCCATTTTCAGTGATTTATGGCATGACACCCACCGAAATATTTCGTTTGGCAAAACCATTCCCCATATCATTTCAAAACGAACACATTGATGAAAGACTGCAAGAAAGAGCAGGTATTCCCCTCAATTTCTCAGATAGCAGTGTTTTGGAAAGCCTCCAACTCGCCATTGCTTTTCTATATGTCATGGGCCCAGAATTAGGCAAAAAGAACATCCCCATGCTCCCCTTACTCGTGCCCCACCGTGACGGATTACTATTAGGGCATATTGAAACATCACCAGAATCAATATTCTGTGCACATGGAAGCCACGCATCAAGAAACCAATCAGACTTCCAAGAAGTTAACGGCACAAGAGGCGCAGGGAATGATTGGAAAGCGAAAGCAAGAGTCTACTTCAAAACCTATATCGGCAGCAATGAAGTGAAAGGCGCACAAAATAATGTCACGCAACAATGGAAAGCCATTATAAAAAGGCACACAGCAACCATTAATCAAATATCCGACGCATACACCGATTATAATGGAGGCGTAGAAGTCGATGAACAAGGGTGGATAGACTTCATGGAAAAAATATTGGTTTTATACAGATCTCGGGAATGGCAAGAATGCGCGAGTTACGGTATGAAACATGTTCCTGACAGAACTTACGCTGATATAGAAGCCACAAGATTGGGCGAACTCGTAGACAGGTTTTC
The DNA here is from genome assembly GCA_050633165.1 of Alphaproteobacteria bacterium. Lineage (GTDB taxonomy): Bacteria > Pseudomonadota > Alphaproteobacteria > Micavibrionales > Micavibrionaceae > TMED27. The sequence goes on from JBOEFZ010000048.1 coordinate 7,890, forward strand.
ACCAAGATAAACTCAGTGCAGGGACCAAGTCCCCGCCTTCGCGGGGATGACGGTTTGGCTAAATTCGCTGACGCTTATTAAGCAAACCGTCACTTAACAACCAAACACCCACCCGGTGTTACGGCCTTAATTGATCCGCAAACTTCTTTCGCACTGCTCGCGCTCATTGGGCCGGCTTGGATGCGGTAGAAGACGCCGCGTTCGCCCAAATCAGCGCGCTGAACGCGGTATTTGGCATCGGATAGCTCAGCCGCATATTTCTTCTTGAACTTCCCCCACTCGGACGATGCGCCCGCTTGGGATTTCACGGAACCGAGCTGCACATAATGGCTGCCTGCCGTAATCGCAAAACCAGCCGCCGGCGCAATCGCCGCCGCTTGCGCCGCCGCGGAAGACTCAACACGCGCAATTTGCACTGGCGCAGCAGGCTCCTCAGCCTTAACAGGCACAGAAGGCTTCACCACAGGAGTCACAGGTGCCTTAGCCGTTATTTTCGGCGTAACAACCTCCGGCGCAGCAGAAGCAATCTCATACAAATCTCCCGCACGACGCGCAGGCTCGATTTTCTGCAATAAATTCTCGGATGGCGCGTTCACGGCATCATTCACACGATCTTGCACCGCGGAGCTAGCCGCACGCGGTGGCGCAACGCCTGTCGCTTCCTCGATCAACGCCGCTGTCTCAATACTGCGAATCTCCGCCGCCTTACGCGCCGCTTCGGATTCTTGAATCAAACGCTCGGCCTCCGCCGCAAACGCCTCCATCCGCGCCACTTCATCTTCGCTGGATAATAAATTCTCAATCGGCGCAGTTTCTTTAATCTCCGCCCCCGCTAGGCTTTCAAATACCGTGCTGTCCTGAAACGGAACATTCATCCCGCCCGCTTCCGCCGGAACGTCCTTAAACGCGGTTTCCTGTGCCTCGACCACCGGAATATTCGCCTCATCCTTCGATCCGGAATAGCCCATCATAATAACGCTCGCAAAGGCCGCCCCGACGAGCAACAAAGCCCCCGTCGCAAAAATCGGGCTTTTCAAAATCCCACCAACAAAACCATCCTGCCGCCGATTACGCTGCGGAGCCTGAGGGCTGCTTGTAAATTGATCATAATTGTAATTTTGAAAATCATTATTATTCATGGCATTTCCCACTTTCTAGTACGCAATTTTTAAACATCATAAGTATTACCGCAAATCCCAGTAAAGGTCAAAAAGTCGTTCATGCTCGCGTATCGCATAACGATCGGTCATACCGGCAATATAATCACACACAATACGCGCGCGAAGGCGTTCATCCTCAAGGCCTCCGGCCTCCTTCACGCGTTCCTGCCAATTATTCGGCAAAACGCTCGGGCGCTCGACAAAGGCTGTGAATAACTCGCTCACAATGCGCTCGACCTTTAAATGAATACGCTCAATCGAGTAATGCCTATACATCCGCGCAAATAAAAATGTGCGTAATTCATCCACTTTGGCACGCATATCATCGGAAAACGCGACCATCTGCTTCCCTGCGGAACGAATGTCAGCCGCACTTTGCGGATTTAAATCCTTCAATCGGCTCTTCGTTTCCTTCAACACATCATCCACCATCGCACCAATCATCTCGCGAATCATTTCCTGCACCAGATAGCGCCTATCTAGACTACCATATTCATTTTCTATATTTGCAATTACCGTGCCAAGCAGCGGAATTTTACGCAAATCATCAATCGTAAACAAATTCGCCCGCAAACCATCCTCAACATCATGGTTATTATAGGCAATATCATCAGAAAGCGCGGCAACCTGCGCCTCCAACGACGCATGCGTATCCAGCTCCAGATCCATCTGCGCTTGCAATTCCCGCACGGCGATATGCACCTCACCCAAATCATGCTTCCCGTAAAGCGGGCCATTATGCTTAACCACCCCCTCCAACGTCTCCCATGTCAGGTTAAGGCCGTTCCAACGCGGATATTTCCGCTCCAACGTGGTGAGCACACGAAGCGATTGGTCATTATGCTCGAACCCGCCATAAGGCTTCATGCATTCGGCTAAATACTCCTCCCCGATATGCGCGAACGGCGTATG
>JBOEFZ010000049.1:0-42570 GCA_050633165.1 Alphaproteobacteria bacterium
GATCACGCAAGTCAAAGACATGCTACAGGCCGAAGGCGTGCCCGAAGAAGATATAAAAGCAATTGATAAAGACATAAAAGCCATCGTCACGGAAGCGGCGGAGTTTTCACAGCAAAGCCCCGAGCCTCATCCCGATGAGCTTTGGACTGATGTATTGGTGGAGGTTTAAGTATGGCTATGCACTCGTTATTAAAAAAGGCCTTTGAAAATGCTGAGGTAAGGTATCCGTTTAGTGCTATCGTGAGCCTTTTGCCTGCTCCGCCTGTTGATCAAAAATTGGGGGCCGGGGTGCAACCAAAGACTGGGGCGCAAATTGTGCAGGGCCTTGTTGAAGAGTATGGTTTGGAAGTGCTAGGCGATGATTCCTATATGCTGATCTTCAACACTTTTTCTGCTTGGATTACAAGTGCGGAAATTTTGGAAAAGGTTGCAAATGATAATCGTATTAGCGGTATTCGAGAGAATGTTTTGGCTCGCTCCAAGCCTATTTCAAGAGAAACTATAACAGCGAAAAGCACGCCACCTTTAGGTGTGGAGGATGGTACAGCAGAGCCTGCGCCTGCCGACACCTCTTTAGCAGAATTAAGTTTATGGGGAGTTCGATAAATGCCAACTAATATTTTAATGCCGGCGTTATCGCCGACGATGACTGAGGGGAATTTAGCCAAGTGGTTGAAGGCCGAGGGGGATGCGGTTGAGGCCGGTGATGTGATTGCCGAGATTGAGACCGACAAAGCCACGATGGAGGTTGAGGCGGTTGATGAAGGTATTATCGGAAAAATCCTGATTTCCGAAGGCACACAAGGCGTGGCGGTGAATGATGTGATTGCGGTTTTGCTTGAAGATGGTGAGAGCGCGAATGACATCGGTGATGTTTCAAACGCCGCCCCTACGCCTATCTCTGCTGAAGATGCTCCTGCCGCTGCGGTTTCATCATCGAATGAGGCGGCGCAACCGACCGGAGCGATCATCGAAAATCGTGATATTCTTTATGCCCAAGGCGAGGTGATCGAGCCGCCACCTTTTGATGAGGCTAGCTTTACCGATACGCAACCCGTAACCGTACGTGTCGCGCTTCGCGATGCTATGGCGGAGGAAATGCGCCGTGATGGTGATGTTTACCTTATGGGTGAGGAAGTTGCGGAATATAACGGCGCGTACAAGGTTTCCGAAGGTTTGCTGGATGAATTCGGCGCGAAACGTGTGATTGACACGCCGATTACCGAGCATGGATTTGCGGGATTGGCGGTTGGTTCGGCGATGAATGGCCTTAAACCCATTGTTGAATTTATGACGTGGAATTTCGGGATGCAGGCGATTGATCATGTCCTGAACTCTGCGGCAAAAACGCTTTATATGGCGGGTGGGGAGCTTGGCTGCTCTATTGTCTTTCGTGGACCAAACGGTGCGGCTTCGCGCGTTGGTGCGCAGCATTCGCAGTGCTACGCGTCATGGTACGGGCATGTTCCGGGCTTGAAAGTTGTAAGCCCGTGGAGCGGCGCAGATGCAAAGGGCCTGATGAAAGCCGCCATCCGCGATCCGAACCCTGTGGTATTTTTAGAGAACGAGCTTCTTTACGGCGAAACGCATGATGTCCCGACGGACGAAGATTTCGTGATCCCGATTGGCCGCGCGAAGATCGAGCGTGAAGGGACGGACGTAACGATTGTGGCTTTCTCCATCATGGTTGGCAAAGCATTACAAGCCGCCGAGGCATTGGCGGAGCAGGGAATTGATGCCGAAGTCATCAATCTGCGCACTATTCGTCCGCTCGACCGTCATACGATTTTGGAAAGCGTGAAGAAAACCAACCGTATTGTGACATGTGAGGAGGGCTGGTCCTTTGCCGGAATTGGCGCGGAGATTGCGGCATTGATCGGGGAGCACGCGTTTGATTACCTCGACGCACCACTCGCCCGCGTCACGGCAAAGGATGTTCCCTTGCCATACGCCGCGAACCTAGAACAACTCGCGATCCCACAAACCGAGCAAATTATCGAAGCTGCGAAGAGGGTTTGTTATAAATAATTAGTATTTACGCGGAGTTTCAGAGAAACGGAGTTTTTTTAATACCTTATGTCTAGCGCAATCCAAAAATATGATGATATGGCCCCTGATCTTAATGATTTGTCAGGGCAAATTGTCGATTGTGCATTTCAAGTACACAGAGAATTAGGAGCAGGCTTTTTAGAAAGCAATTATGAAGATGCGCTTGTGTATGAGTTAAGCAAAAAATCATTGTTTTTTGAGCGTCAAAAATCTTTTACGATTCCATACAAAGATACTGTTTTAAAGTCCGAGTTTCGTTTTGATTTGATTGTTGAAAATAAAATTTTAGTAGAATTGAAGTCTGTAGATAAAATTCATCCTGTTCATCAGGCACAGATATACGCATATTTAAAGGCAACCAAAATGAAATTAGGATTATTGATTAATTTTAATGTTCCTTTAATTAAAAACGGAATTGGCCGTTACGTTCTCCGAAACTCTGAAACTCCGCGTTAAAAAAGATTGAAAAAGACTATGCCGATTAATATTACAATGCCCGCATTATCACCAACCATGACCGAAGGGACTTTGGCGAAATGGTTGAAATCCGAAGGGGACCGTGTCGAATCCGGTGATGTAATTGCCGAGATTGAAACCGACAAAGCCACGATGGAAGTCGAAGCCGTTGATGAAGGGGTGATTGGTAAGATCATCGTTGCCGAGGGCACCGAGGGTGTTCCTGTGAATGATGTTATCGCGGTATTGCTAGAAGAGGGTGAGAGTGCGGATGATATCGGCGATGTTAGCGCCGCCCCTGCGCCACCGCCCGTTTCTACTGCGCCGAAAGCTCCAGTTGAAGCGCCTAAGGCTGCTCCTGCATCTAACGTAGCTGCGCCCACAGTTTCAAAAGGGGATCGTGTTTTCGCATCCCCCCTTGCTAAACGTATTGCGGCGGATAAGGGGATTGATCTTGCCTCTATCAAAGGTTCCGGCCCGCGCGGGCGTATTGTTAAGGCCGATGTTGAAAACGCCAAGGCCGGCGCAGCGCCAATCGCACAGGCAGCCCCCGCCACGGGCGCGTATCCCGATGATGCGAAGGTCAATGTCTTCGGCATGCCTTATACCGAAATTCCCAATAACAATATCAAGAAAATTACCGCCAAGCGCCTCACCGAGGCAAAAAGCGAAATTCCGCATTTCTATCTCTCGATCGAATGTGTGCTTGATAATTTGCTCGCGGCGCGTAAGGAGCTTAACGAGAAGGCAAATGGCGAATACAAGCTCTCGGTCAATGATTTCATCGTTAAGGCTTCGGCAATGGCGCTGAAATCATATCCTGCGGCGAATGTTAGTTGGAACGAGGATGCGGTGCATCAATATCTGCATTCGGATATCTCGGTTGCCGTAGCAACGCCGAATGGTTTGATTACTCCCATTGTTAAGCAGGCGGAAAACAAAGGTTTGCGCGCGATTTCCGAGGAGGTTAAAGCGCTCGCCGGTAAGGCACGTGAAGGTAAGCTTAAGCCGGAGGAATTCCAAGGCGGATCATTCTCAATTTCCAATCTCGGCATGTTCGGGGTTAAGCAATTCTCCGCCATCTTAAACCCACCACAAAGCTGTATCCTCGCTGTCGGCGCAGGGGAGCAAGTGCCGCGTGTGGTCAATGGTGAGGTTAAAATCCAAACCGTCATGACCGTAACGCTGTCCACCGATCATCGAAGCGTTGATGGCGCAGTCGGTGCGGAGTGGCTGCAGCATTTCAAGCAATATATCGAAAACCCCGTCAGTATGTTGGTGTAAATTTTTTGTAACGAAGATGCGGAGGAACGAAGTTTTTATTATTTTAAAGGTAATAAAATTTTGTGAAATTCGTCTCTTCGTTCCTCCGTTACAATCAAAAAGGAATAAAAAATGAGTGATAAAAATTTTGATGTCATTGTAATTGGTGGTGGCCCGGGTGGGTATGTTGCGGCGATCCGCGCGGCGCAGCTCGGGATGAAGGCGGCGGTGGTTGAGGCTAATCACCTTGGCGGGATTTGCCTTAATTGGGGGTGTATTCCGACAAAAGCGTTGCTGCGCTCCTCCGAGATTTTTCATCTTGCGCAAAATGCGGATGCTTATGGATTGAAAATCAAAGGGCTAGAGTTCGACCTTAAGGCAATTGTTGAACGTTCGCGCGGTGTTGCCAATCAACTTTCGGGTGGGATCGGGCATCTCCTTAAAAAGAACAAAGTCACTGTGATTAATGGTTTTGGTAAGATTGCCGGAAAAGGCAAGGTTGCAGTTGATAAAGACACGTACACCGGCAAGCACATCATCATCGCCACCGGAGCGCGCGCGCGTGTTTTGCCGGGGTTAGAGCCGGATGGGAAGTTTATCTGGACGTATAAAGAGGCGCTTGTCCCCGATGTTATGCCGAAAAAGCTCCTCGTGGTTGGTTCGGGCGCGATTGGGATTGAGTTCGCCAGCTTCTTTAAAACCCTCGGTGCGGATGTCACCGTGGTGGAGATGATGGATCGTATTGTTCCGGTGGAGGATGCGGAAATCTCCGGCCTCCTTGAAAAATCCTTGGTCAAGCAGGGTATGAACATTATCAAAAAGGCAAAAGTCATCAAAATCGATAAGAACAAAGATGACGTCACCGCGCATATCGATATTAACGGCAAAGTCGAAAAGCACAATTTTGATCGTGTTATCTCCGCCGTTGGCATTGTTGCGAATACTGAAGATATCGGGCTTGAAGGCACGAAGGTTAAGCTTGATCGCGGGCATATTGTAACGGATGGTTATTTGCGTACGGATGAACCCAATGTCTACGCCATTGGTGATGTTACGGGCGCGCCATGGCTCGCGCATAAAGCCTCTCACGAAGGCATTATTTGCATCGAAAAAATAGCAGGCATAAAAGACGTACACCCGATGGTTAAGGGCAATATCCCTGGCTGTACCTACTGCCACCCACAAGTGGCAAGTGTTGGTATGACCGAGGCAGCCGCCAAGGAAGCGGGGCATAAAATCAAGGTCGGGCGCTTCCCGTTTATGGGCAACGGTAAGGCCATCGCCCTTGGCGAACCCGAAGGTCTGGTCAAAACAATCTTCGATGAAAAAACAGGCGAACTCCTCGGCGCACATATGATTGGCGCGGAAGTAACCGAGCTTATCCAAGGTTACGTCATCGGCAAATCTGCCGAACTAACCGAAGCCGAGTTCATGCATACCATCTTCCCACACCCGACATTATCCGAAATGATGCATGAATCAGTTCTTGACGCTTATGGCAAGGCAGTGCATTTCTAAATCATGACCTATAACCCAAAACTACTCGACCCCACAAAACGCCATCCGGAGAAGCAGAAAAATCCGGATCGACCGGCGGGACGTAAACCGGATTGGTTGCGTGTGAAAGCACCGCAGGGAAAGGCCTATGCGGAAACAAAAGGCATCGTTCAAAAACAAAAATTAACTACCGTTTGCGAAGAAGCCGGATGCCCGAATATCGGCGAATGTTGGACGCAAAAACATGCCACATTCATGATTATGGGTGAAATTTGCACGCGGGCTTGTGCGTTTTGTAATGTCGCGACGGGGAAGCCGGATGAGCTTGATAAGCTTGAACCGCTCCGCGTTGGTGTGGCAACCAAGCAAATGGGTCTAAAGCATGTTGTGGTGACATCCGTTGATCGCGATGACCTTAGCGACGGCGGCGCGGATCATTTTGCCAAGACAATTATGGGTATTCGGATGAAGGCGCCGGACACCACCATCGAAATCCTCCCCGGTGATTTTCGAGGGAATCAGGATGATTGGGACACAGTGATCAATGCGCGCCCCGATGTGTTTAATCATAATATGGAGACTGTGCCGCGCCTGTACCCGACCATTCGCCCCGGCGCGCGGTATTTCCGGTCATTACGTTTGTTGCAACGGGTGAAGGATATTGACCCGTCGATGTTCACAAAATCCGGCCTTATGGTTGGTTTGGGCGAGACAAAGGACGAGGTCGGGCAGGTCATGGATGACATGCGCGCGGCGGGGATCGATTTCATCACTATCGGTCAGTATATGCAGCCCACGCCGAAACATGCCCCAGTCATGAAATGGTGGACACCAGAGGAATTTGAGGGGCTAGCGAAAATGGCGAAGCGCAAGGGGTTCTTGATGGTTTCCGCAACACCACTGACGCGTTCATCCCATCATGCGGGCGATGATTTTGCCAAGCTAAAAGCCGCACGTGAGGCGCAATTGGCCAAGCAAGCAGCGGAATAATGCTCACCCATATTGAACAAAAGACGCTTCCCTATACGCCGCAGCAGATGTTTGATTTGGTTGCGGGGGTGGATAGATATCGTGAATTTTTACCGTGGTGCGTCGCCAGCCGGATTAATAAACGTGAGAGCAGCGCCGTTTTTTACGCCGATCTCGTCGTCGGCTATAAAATGATCCGTGAGCGCTTTTCATCTAAAGTTGTGGTGGAGGAGCCCAATAGTATTCATATTGAATATCTCCACGGGCCGTTGAAACATCTTAAGAACCATTGGCGGTTCACGGATGCCGGAAACGGGTCATGTTTGATTGATTTTAGCGTGGAGTTTGAGTTTAAAAACAAGGCGTTGCAGGGCTTGGCTCAGATGTTTTTTAAGGAAGTTATCCACCGCATGGTTGACGCATTTGAAAGTCGCGCACGGGATGTTTATGGCGTTAAGGCTTAATTTTGTTCTTTTCCCACAAGGCCTTCCAATCATAAAAGGGGGGCAATAGCCCCTCAAATTGAAAATGCACCGCCAAAGGCTGAATGGGGGAGAAGCCGGGGATGTGTTTAAAGAGGCGATTGGTCGTTCGCGCTTCCGAGCCTAATTTGCGTTTTTTCTTAATGCCGACATATTTTGTATTTTCGAAATATTCCCAAAAATCACGAAGAATATGCCCGTGGGTGATGAAGGTATGGGTTGCGTGATGCATGCTCCGCCAATGGCATTGTGGGGCGGCGAGCACATAGGATGGGTATAAATCCTCATGCAAAACGTGATGTTCTTGGGGGTAGAGCAGGGCGTGGGTTTCAAAATCACGTGCAATTTGGCGATAAAAATCCCACGCGGCGCGAATGGCGTGCGCCTCATGCAAATAATCATCCTCAACGAAATAAAGGATCGCGTTTTCGTCTCGTCCGCGTGTGAATTGCTCATGCAGGGATGCGCCTTGGCCTGTTTGGGCGGTTGTATGAATTTCAACATCACATTGGGCAGTGTCGAGCAGAGCCTTTAACCGCGCAAAGGGCGCGTCATCCGATCGATCATCGAGCACCACAAGGCAAATATCCCCCATATCCCGCGCGGCATGGATCGCGGTGATGAGGGAGTTTACGCAGCGCAATGTTGCATCCTCCAAATCATCGCTGCCAAGGCGGGGTTTGGGGTCAATATTCCGGTTCTCCCGCATGCAGGTACGAAGGAACACGGTCATGGAATCAAGGTTAGCATCCGTCGTCCAATGCCCCGCATTGCGCAGGGTTTTGATCGCTGCATTCTCTTTCTCCGCCGCCTTTAGGCGCAGAAGGTTAGGCGCGCGGAATTTGCGGATTTGATAGCCGAATGGCTTCAAAGAGTTCGATAAAAGTTTCAATGCATCATTCATGATTGTTCTGCCAAGGATTGGAGGAGGATATTTAACGCTGCTTCGCATGTTTGTTTGCGGATATCGTTGCGCGTTCCATCAAATGCATAGTGACGCGTTATCGTGTCATGACCCGTTTTTGCAACGCCGATATAAATCGTGCCAAGCGGTTTATCCGCGCTGCCGCCATCGGGGCCGGCAATGCCGGTTACGGAGACGGCGATATCCGCGTGGCTATTTTGCAAAGCGCCTTGCGCCATAGCGGCTGCGCATTCCTTGCTCACCGCGCCGTGTGTGTTGATAATGGCGGCAGGAACGCCGAGCATTTCCATCTTGGCTTCATTTGAATAGGTTACAAAGCCGCGATCGAATAGGGAGGATGATCCTGCTATCTCCGTTATTGCCGTGGCGATCATTCCGCCGGTGCAGCTTTCCGCCGTGCTAAGCATAATGCGCCGCGTGCGCAATGCGGCGCTTAATTCTTTAACTAACGCCTGCATAGATCGCCCCCATGACGCATCCGGCGGCGAAAATCCCGGCGACGATATCATCTAACATTACGCCTTTTGCGCCCGCGACCTGCTCATCGAAATAGCAAACAGGCCAAGGTTTTAAAATGTCGAACAACCGGAAGAAGGCGAAGGCCAGCACAATCAAAACAGGGGACAGCCCGACAAACCAAAGGACGGGCAGTAGTGCGAGGGATTGTCCCGCTGCCTCATCAATTACGACATGCTTACAATCATGCTCGCCGCTCCTCCGCTCATATTCCGCGCATGCCCAAAAGCCGATGGCGGTTACGATAGTTGTAAAAATACACGCAGCCCAAAAGCCGCCAAGCCAATAGGCGCATAGGATAAAGGGTAGGGTGGCTGCGCTACCCCATGTTCCGGGGGCGGGGGTGATATAGCCCGAGCCGAACCATGTTGCCAATAAAATTCCGGGGTGTTTTAAGGATGGCTTGCTCATACACGTACACCTATTGTTGCCACGGCTTGTGCCGCGATTCCTTCGCCGCGTCCGGTGAAGCCCAAACGCTCTGTCGTTGTTGCTTTTACATTGATCCGGTCAAGCGCCAGTCCTGTAATCTGGGCAATGCGTTGACGCATTTTGGGGGCATGCGGTCCGATTTTGGGGCGTTCGCAGATTAGGGTAATGTCGATATTTTTTAAAATGCCGCCGTGCGTATGTAATATTTCAACCGCTTTGCGCAGGAATATCGCACTATCCATGTCCTTGTATGTGTCGTTCGATGGCGGGAAATGTTGTCCGATATCGCCCTTGCCAATCGCGCCTAATATCGCATCGGTGATGGTGTGCAGGCCGACATCGGCATCCGAATGCCCCTTTAGCGCATAATCGTGCGGTACATCAATGCCGCAAAGCCGCACGGGGCCGGTCATATCGGGGTCAAACGCATGAACATCAAAGCCCATGCCCGTGCGGGTATCTGCATATTCCGCCTGTATTAATGTTTCTGCCATGCGCCAATCTTCCGGTGTTGTGATTTTGAAATTCTGCCGTGATCCGTGGATATATTCAACCTTGCCGACCAACGCGCTGTCATCCGTATGAAGCGCATCGGGCGCGGCATTTTCATGCGCCGCCTTGATTATGCCATATTCAAAGCCTTGGGGGGTTTGCAGGGCATAAAGGTCATCCCGATCGGGGCGTGTCGCGGTTTTGTGATTGATCAGAGTATCGGCAATAGGGGTGACGAGCGTGGCGGCCTTATGCTTTGCGGTTGCCTGAACAACCTGTAGGATTTCATCCGTGGAGGTAAAAGGGCGCGCGGCATCGTGGATCAGGATTATTTCTTCCGGCTTCACATTATCAGATGCTTGCAACCCATTGTAAACGCTTTCTTTTCTGCTCTTTCCGCCTGTAATGAAAGGGTGGAGGTCAAGGCCATGAACCGCGTCATGATACGAATCTGCGTCTTTTAGGTCGATAATGACGCGTAAAGATTGTAGCCCTTCGCACCCTAAAAATGCCTCAATTGCACGTCTCAAAACGCTTTTGCCGAATAGGCTCAAATATTGCTTCGGCGTGTCACTTTTCATTCGCGTCCCATGCCCGCCTGCGGCGATGAGGACATGAAAAGGGATAGGCGTTGTTTCGCAGCTAGTCATGCTTTAGGGTGTATGAGATTTATTGGAAGAGGTCAACATGGCGCAGCTTTTATCAGTAATGGGATATGGACTAAAAATCTTGCCGCAAAACGCATTGGTGGCGGTTTTGGTGTTGGTTGCTATTGTCTCGGGGGTCGCGACCTATGGCGCGCTCAATGAAATGCCGCCGTTTGGCAATGATCCAGACACTGTAATTTGGCTTTTAACGCTTGATCTGGTCTTGCTTCTCTCGCTTGTCTCCCTCATCGCCAAGCGCATTGTCGCTATTTGGAGTGGACGAAAACGGGGGTTGGCGGGCTCGCACCTGCATGTGCGCCTCGTCTCGATCTTTAGCCTTATGGCGGCAATTCCGGTTGTGATTATGGGGGCTGCCTTCGTCTTTTTCTATTATTACGGCGTGCAAAGCTGGTTTAGTCAACGCGTGCAAACCGCCGTAGATAATAGCCAAGCCGTCGCCGAAGCGTATTTGGAGGAGCATAAACAAGTCATCCGCGCCGATACCCTCGCCATGGCAAGTGACCTCAACCGCCAAGCGTCATTCTTTATGGCAAATGAAGCCGCGTTGAGCCGCGCCGTGCGCACGCAATCGGTTTTGCGAAACCTGTCCGAAGTCATGATACTGGACTCCTCGAAACGCGTCCTTGCCCGCTCTGATTTAACGTTCTCCCTTGAATTTGAAACCATTCCAGAATTCGCGATGCAACAGGTCGAGGACGGCGAGGTTGCCCTGATGACCGGTAGTAACGAAGACCGCGTTCGCGCGCTTGTAAAGCTCGATAATTTCTTTGATGCCTATTTATTTGTAGGGCGGATGGTTGACCCCAAAGTGCTTTCCCACCTCAGCGCGACACGCGAGGCGAGCGAGGATTATACGCAGCTCAAAAGCCGCCTTTCACGCTTGCAAATCATTATGACGATGATTTTTGTGATGGTTGGTTTGCTGCTTTTATTCTCCGCGATATGGTTTGGCTTCGTCCTTGCGCGGCAATTGGTTAACCCGATATCCGAGCTGATTACGAATGCCGATCGCGTGCGGGCGGGGGATCTTTCTGCGCGTGTGCAGGAATTCGGCACGATCGAGGAGTTCGATTATCTCGCCCGTGCCTTTAACCGCATGACGACACAGGTCGAAGAGCAGCAAGGCGCGCTTATTGATGCGAACCGTCAGATGGATCAACGTCGCCTGTTTACCGAAACCGTGCTGGCGGGGGTGAGTTCGGGGGTGATTGGGGTGAACGCGAAGAACAAGATCACTATTGCCAATCAATCGGCGGCGGAGTATCTGGGCTTAAATGTTGATAAAATTATTGGTAAAAAGCTGTCCAAAATCATTGCCGAATTCGATATGCTTTTGACCGAAGCCAAAGAGCGGCCGCAGAAAATTACGCAACGCGAGATCACGGTGAAAATCAATGAGCAACGGATTTTCTTTGTCCGTATCGGTGTTGAAAAAATCGGCAAGAAAGATTACGGCGCCGTCATCACATTCGACGATATAACAGAGCTTCAATCGGCGCAGCGAAAGGCGGCATGGGCGGATGTCGCGCGCCGTATTGCGCATGAGATTAAAAATCCGCTTACGCCGATACAGCTCTCGGCGGAGCGTTTGCGGCGCAAATATCTGGATCAAATTACCACTGATCCCGAAACCTTTGCGCAATGTACCGACACGATTGTTAAACATGTCGAGGATATTGGGCGGATGGTTGACGAGTTTTCTGCTTTCGCCCGTATGCCCGAGCCGGTGAAGAAGAGGCAGCCCCTCGCGCCGATATTGGAAGATGCGCTGAGCTTACATCAAAATGCCCATGTTGGCATTCAATTCACATCTTATGGCCTTGATGGCTGTGATGCGCTTGCGAATGTGGATGCCCCGCAAATTCGACAAGCGCTCAACAATCTCATCCAAAATGCCGTTGATTCGGTGATGGCGCAGGATAAGAAGGGGTGCATCCATCTTTTTGTAACGCGGCATGATGGCGAAACGCTCTATATCGGTGTTCAAGATAATGGCGTAGGTCTGCCCGAGGCCGAAACGCCGGAGCGTTTGACCGAGCCCTATATCACGCACAAGGAAAAGGGAACGGGGCTGGGGCTGGCGATTGTTAAGAAAATCATGGAGGATCATGATGGCGAGGTTATTATTGGCACACCGCCATGGCTGAAAAACTGCGAGGGGTATGAAAAGCTTGGTGGCGCGGCGATGGGACTTTTGGTAAGGATTGAGAATGCGTAGGATTTTAATCGTTGATGATGAGGCGGATATCCGCAATTTGATTGCCGGAATATTGCGGGATGAGGGATATGAAACCTTATGTGCGGCGAACTCGGATGAATGTCATGCGTGTATTGAGGCCGACGCGCCGGATCTTGTTATTTTGGATATCTGGTTGCAGGGGAGCAAGCATGATGGGCTGGAAATTCTTCCTGCGCTAAAGGGAAAAGCGCCGCATCTTCCTGTTATTATGATTAGCGGGCATGGAACGATTGAGACGGCTGTTGCGGCTATCAAGCAAGGGGCATATGACTTTATCGAAAAGCCGTTCAAATCCGATCGCCTGATCCTTATGGTGCGCCGCGCGCTTGAGGCGGCGGCGCTTGCACAAGAAAATGAAACCCTGAAACAATTCAGCCTTGAGGCCTTTGTCGAGGCCGGAATTGTTTCGAATGAGGATGCGCTGAATATAAAACGCGCCGCCAATAGCGGGCAGAAAATCGTTGTGGATGCACATATCGCGGCATTAATGAAGGGCTTGATCGCGCAACAGGCCAAAGGCGCGCCGCCTATAATCAACATCGGGGAGGCGGATGAGGAGGGTTATCTCTCTAACCCCTTTAAAATCAGCACTAGTGATAGCAGCTATGAATTCTCAGGTCTCCCGCTGCGCGAAGCCCGTGAAGCGTTTGAGCGGCATTATCTTTTTTCCCAAGTAGAGCATTTCGAGGGGAATATTTCCAAAACCGCAGAATTCGTCGGTATGGAACGCTCTGCCTTACACCGTAAATTGAAATCACTTGAAAAGTCCGAAGTCATTGATTTTGATCCTCAAAAAGCGCACTCTAAAGCGGCACAATAAACGAGAATTATAACTATGCGATTTATTATATGTGGAGCGGGGAAAGTCGGTTTTAATATCGCTGCCTATCTCGCGCGTGAAGAAAATGATGTCACCGTTATCGATAACGATCCAGCATTGATCGAAAAAGTGAATAATGATTTAGAGGCGAATGGAATCGCCGGATATGCCTCTAATCCCGATGTCTTGAGCGCGGCGGGGGCAAGCAATGCGGACATGATCATTGCCGTCACCCAAAGTGACGAGGTCAATATGGTGGCCTGTCAAATCGGGCATTCGCTTTTCGGCATCCCCAAAAAAATCGCCCGCATCAGGCAACAAGCCTACCTTCAACCCGAATGGGCGAATCTCTTTAGCCGAGCGCATATGCCCATCGATGTGATTATCTCGCCCGAGGTCATCATTGCCCAAGACATCGCGCAACGCCTTGCCGTTCCTGGTACAACATATGTTAAAGAAATAGCCGATAAAAAAGCATATTTGATTGGCGTTATTTGCGAAGAAGATTGCCCGGTCATCAACACACCATTAAGCCAGCTAACGAATCTTTTCCCTGACCTTTCGTTCCGCGTCATGGCGATTTTGCGTAATAACAAACCCCTCATCCCCGATGAAACAGATCAGCTCGAGGCGGGTGATGAAGTTTTCTTTATCGTCGATAAGCAACATCTTAAACGCACAATGATTGCCTTTGGCCATATTGAGCAAGAGGCTCGCCGCATTATTATCGCAGGTGGTGGGAATATTGGATTTGGCCTTGCTGGATTTTTGAAGGAAAGCAATCCTTCGATAAACCTCAAAATCATTGAGCAAAATAATGACCGCGCAAAGTTCCTGAGCGAGAACTTAAAAGATACGCTTGTCCTTAACGGAAGCTCGCTCGACCGCCCCATCCTCGAGGAAGCCTCAATCGAAAGCGCCGAAACCCTTGTCGCCGTTACCAATGATGATGAAAGCAATATTCTTGGCTCGCTTTTGGCGAAGCAATATGGGTGTAAACGGGTGATTACCTTGGTGAATAATGATGTTTATTCTCCGCTTGTCGGACCACTTGGCGTGGATGCGATGGTTTTGCCGCGTTCGATGATTGTGGCGAAAATCATGCAACATGTACGCCGTGGGCGGATTAAGGGGCTGTATAATCTGCGTGATGGTTTTGCCGAGGTTTTGGAGGCGGAGGTTTCTGATACGGCCTCCATCGTGAACACAACCATCGCGGAGATGAACCTTCCGCATGAGGTTTTGGTGGGCGCGGTTATTCATGAGGGTGAGATGCTCATGCCCGATGAAAACTATACGATCAGGGCAGGGGACACAGTGATTATCCTTGCCTCCCGCGAAAAAGCGCAAGATGTTGAAAAAATGTTCTCTGTTCAGGTGGATTTGTTCTAAATGGGAAAAATAGCATACGTAAACGGCGCGTATTTGCCGCATGATCGTGCGAGCATTCATATCGAAGATCGCAGCGTCCAATTCGCCGATAGCATTTATGAGGTCGTTGCCTGTATTAACGGTAAATTGGCGGATGAGCGCGGGCATCTCGACCGCCTTGAACGCTCGCTCAAGGCGCTTAAGATCGCTATGCCCGTTAGCCGCGAAGCGTTGCAAATCATCATGCGGCACATCATCCGCGTGAATAAATTCAAAAGCGCCGCCATCTATATTCAAATCAGCCGTGGCAGCGCAAAGCGTGATTTTAAAATGCCAAGGGCGGGAGACGCACAGCCCGCGCTCATCGTTTATGGCTGGGCGTTTGATTTTACCCTAAAGCCCGAGCATTTAAATGGCCTGAGCGTGCAAAGCACGCTTGACCAACGTTGGGCACGGCGCGATATAAAAACCACGCAACTCCTCGCCCAATCCCTCATCAAGCAAAATGCGATTGATGCGGGCTATAATGATGCATGGATGCTCGATGAAAATGGCTATGTGAATGAGGCTAGCTCTAGCAATGTGTGGATTTTAAAGGGGCGCAGCCTTTATACCCGTAACGCCGATAAAAACATCCTTAAAGGGGTGACACGTACAGCCATCGCAAGCGTGGTTGAAGCGCTACAGCTCAACGTTGAGGAATCAACCTTTACCCCCGCCGAGGCACAAGCCGCCGATGAAGCGTTTCAAAGCAGCGCAACCTCGCTTGTCGTGCCGGTTACATCCGTTGATGGTAAGCCTGTGGGGAATGGAAAAGTTGGTAACGTTACGCAACAAATCCTACAAACCTATATCGATTACGTGAATGCAGGAGAGCCAATAGCATGGACAGAATAACATTACCAAAAGCAGTGTTTTGGGATTGGGACGGGACATTGGTCGACAGCTTCGCCTTCTTGCACTCCGCCCATAATCATGTGCGCGGTAAATTCGACACGCCGCCATTCACGTTGGCGGAATTTTCAAACTATTTCGGGCAACCGCGCGAGAAGCTTTATACTGAAATCTACGGCGTGGAGCGTATCGAGGAAGCAAAAGCGCACTTCGAAGATTATGTATACGCCAATCATCATCAAATCAAAGTTATAGAGGGCGCGCATGATGTCTTAAAGGCGTTCCTTAAGCGTGATATTCCGATGGGGGTTGTGACGAATAAAAAAGGTGAACTGGTTGCAAAGGAAATCGGCAATCATGGCTGGCAAGATTACTTTATATCTGTTGTCGGGGCAGGGGAGGCGGAAGCGGACAAACCCTCTGCTGCGCCGCTGCATTTGGCCCTGGGTCGCTCGGGTTTAGGGGTGGTGCCGCAAGACACATGGTTTGTTGGCGATACCATATCCGACCTCGCTTGTGCACAATCCGCTGGCGCACCATGCGTTTTCATCCTGAACGATGAACCCGCGCCGGATTACCTCAAAGATCATAAGCCATTGCTAATCTTCAAAAATCACGCTGAATTTTTAGATTTCTTGTTGCAATGCGATACCGATGGGATAAAAAGAACAGCATAAAACAATAAAAAGGCCGATAAAATGGGTGAAAAATTTCAAAGTGTGCAGGATGTCTTCCTTAATAAAATCCGCAAAGAAAAGATGTCCGTGACGGTTTTCCTTGTGAACGGGGTGAAATTACAAGGTGTCGTAACATGGTTCGACAATTTCTCCATGCTACTTAAACGTGAATCACACGTGCAGCTTGTTTATAAGCATGCCATCTCAACCATCATGCCCGGCGGTCCGTTGAGCCTCTATGACGAAGCAGAAGACGAAGCCGCGCCTGCGGATGATGCCGAATAACGCTGTATGAAGCAAAAATTCGCCTCCGATTCTATCAAAACCGATCGGGACAAGGCGCTTGTTATCCATCCTGATGTTTATGATCCAAAGGCCGAGCGGCTTCGCAATCTCGACGCGATTGTTGAGGAGGCGATCGGGTTGGCGCGTGCCATTGATCTCGATACGTTAGAATCCCAAATCATCCCTGTGCAACGCATCCAAGCCGGCGCATTTTTCGGCAAAGGGCAGCGCGAGAATCTTGCCGCAATTATCAATGTCCAAGAACCCGATATCGTTATCGTCAATTACACGCTATCGCCTGTTCAGCAACGTAACCTTGAAAAAGAATTCGGCGCAAAGGTCATTGACCGAACCGGCCTAATCCTCGAGATTTTCGGTGCGCGGGCGCAAACCAAGGAAGGGCGCTTGCAAGTCGAGCTTGCGGCACTTGATTACCAAAAATCGCGCCTTGTACGGAGCTGGACGCATTTGGAACGGCAACGCGGCGGCGCAGGTTTTATGGGCGGGCCGGGGGAGCGGCAGATCGAGCTGGATCGCCGCATGATCTCCACCCGTATGACAAAGCTTAAAAAGGAGCTTGAGGCCGTACGCCGTACGCGGGATTTAGGGCGTAAAAGCCGTGCGCGCGTTCCGTTTCCGGTTGTGGCGCTTGTCGGTTATACGAATGCGGGGAAATCGAGCTTGTTTAACACGCTGACCGATGCCGATATATTTGCCGAGGATTTGCTCTTTGCAACACTTGACCCGACTTTGCGTCGCATTGACCTCCCATCGGGTCAAACGGTGATTTTGTCGGATACGGTTGGTTTTATTTCGGACCTTCCAACGCACCTCATCGCCGCCTTCCGCGCGACGTTGGAGGAAACGATTCATGCGGATGTCTTGCTTCATGTGATCGACGCATCACGGGATGATTACGAAGCGCAACGCAAAGACGTTATTGATATTTTGCAAGAGCTTGGCATCGAATATGAAGATGATCCGCGTATTTTAGAGGTCTATAATAAAATCGATGTGACCGATCCGGATACCATCGCCGACCTACAACGTGATGTGCGCTTCAAAGGCAATCGCGTTCTGATCTCCGCCCTGCAAAATAAGGGGCTTGAAACGCTGCTTGATGATGTTACCGATATTATCGGGGCAGGGCGTGAAATTGTCCGCTACACAATCCCTTACGCCGATGGAAAGGCGCTATCATGGCTGCATGCCCATGGGGAGGTATTGGAGCAAAGTGAGGGTGAGAAGGGGATGGATGTTATGGTGGATATTGATCCGGCTGACTTAAAACGCTTCGAAGGGCAGTTCGGGTATAAGCACTAACGCTCTTTTTGCTTCTGCTTGACCCACATTTGCGTCATTTGATCCAGACTTGCGTCGCTCATGACTTTTCCTTCTGCTTCAAAATCACTCTCCATCCCTTTGAAACGACGTGAGAATTTAGCATTGCACTGCCGCAAGGCCTCTTCCGCATTTATGCCGTTCATCCGTGCATAATTGGCCAAAACAAACATAATGTCGCCAAATTCATCCAGCCGCTCTGCCGCGTTTGAAGCCTCGCGCAATTCACGCAATTCCTCATCCAACTTATCCAAAACATCATCGCTGCTTGGCCATTCAAACCCGACCTTAGCTGCTTTTTTCTGCAATTTTTGCGCCCGTAGTAAGGATGGAAAGCCGAGCGGTACGCCGTCCAAGGCAGATGCGCTTTGTTCTTTTCCCGCCTCCATCTTCTTCCGCGTATCCCATATCGCATTCACGTCATCGGCGGTATGTGCCTCGCCATCACCAAAAACATGCGGGTGGCGGTGGATCATCTTTGCAGTGATATCATGAACGACATCACTGATATTAAAATGCCCTGCCTCGCGCGCCATTTGCGCGTGATAGATTGGCTGTAACAATAAATCCCCGAGCTCTTCACGCAAATTGGTCATATCGCCTTGGTCAATCGCCTCGGCAACCTCGTACGCCTCTTCGATCGTATAGGGCGCGATGGAGGCAAAATCTTGCTCTAAATCCCACGGGCATCCACCGTTAGGATCCCGTAATTTCGCCATCACGGTAATGAGATCATCAATGTTATAACGCTCTTTTATTTCCATTGTGGAATAGGCCCAATCATCGCCTCTAATTTCTCGATCTCACCCTTTAAATGCGCCTCCAGATAGGCGCGGTCATCATCGGGGATAGAGGTGCCGCTTGCTTGCGGCTTTTCATCGCCGAAAATAAATTTCTTAAGCCCCAATGCCTTGGCAAGGTTAATCACAAAATAACATTTATGCTGGCGCAGCCAATCGGCGAGGCGTTGTATCATTCGTGCAAATGCACCGGATGCCCCTGATGTTGTCGCATTAAAACGGTCGGTTAATTCCTCGCTCAGCGGGATATAATTAACCCCTAAGCCCTGACAAACATCGCGAACATAGGCATCTTGATTAACTTCCAGATCTTCTTGGAATAAAATTTTGATATTCTCCGCACCAAAAACATCAAACCATTGCTGCAAATGCTTGGCATAGCGGCTGCTCTCTATAATCTGCGGGTTTTGCTGGCATGCTTCTTCTAAATCCCCGAATATAATGCCGTAACGTTTATAATGCATGTAAAGCGAATATGAACGCGTCAAAGGGTTGCGCAGCGGGCAAATCAGCCGGATATTCCGCCCGCAAGTCTCCAAAACCCGTTGCGCCGCACCATCATGATCAAACGCAGTTGTCGTAATTTCAATTGCAGTTTTGTGCTGCTTTTGCGGTTTGAAATGCGAGGTGTAGAATGAAATACCACGATTATAATGCCGATCGAAAAAGAATATCTCCTTTACGGCATCGGGTACGCAAATATCGTTACGGCTGCGCAGATACCGGTCAAGCCAGCTCGTCCCCGCACGCTGCGGCCCTATGGACAGCGCAAAGGGTGTCTCGAATAGCTCATTATTATCTTTAGCTTTTGGCTTACTCACGCGAATACAAACTCATTTTAAAATCACCAGTTACAATAGGGCTGCATATTATTATATGCAATATCAATATTTTACTTGTAACCTTTGGTATAGGATGAAAATAAAGGGCGAGCCTGCGGGGCAAGCATAGCAAGTCCAGCCACAAGACAAAGCAAACAAGCCGGCAAGCCCATCAACTCCAAAGAAAACGTAGCCAAGCCATAAGATGCAATTCCCGCACTCCCCAGCAAGCCCCAATTAACACAAGAAAACCGATCATCCCGCCAAATAAAGCCCGCCGAAACCACCATCCCGATCAACGCGCCAATCACCAAAGCCGCCGCAGCCCCAACAATCCCAACCGCAGGCACAAGCGCCACAATCACCCCCGCAACACTCCCTAAAATCAGGATGTTAACCCCCAACGCCTGATTGGCCCGTCCCGCCATGCCGATATATTCGCCCGCCGCACCAAAGGCTGCCCGAACCACACTTGCCGCCGCCAGCATAAATAGCAAGGGCAGGGCACTCTCATAATCTCCAAACAGGCTCAAAGCCAATTCCGCTAAAAACAAAAATGCAATGCACCCGACAAGCGTCCCCGCCAAGGAAATTACCTGTACGCCGCGATATTCAACCAACAATGCCTCACGATCACCCTTTGCAAACCATTGTCCAATGCGTGGTTTGTGTAATTGCACCAATGCTAATTTAGGCATTTGTAAAAACTGGCTAAAGCGTACGGCAACGCTCAAATCCGCAATAGCTCCCGCGCTTACGAAGAAGCCCAAAATAAACACAACCAGATTATTGATCGATTTATTCGCAAACTGCGCCAGCATCGTTTTTGTCCCATAGGAAAAATCCCAAGCCGAGGCATAGGAAAAATCCAGATTAGGCATTATCGGTCGCCGTGCCCATAAAACAATAAACGGCAAAGCATAAGACGCTATAAACACCGCTGCTGCCAAGTCTGCAGGCAGCCCTAAAACAATCATTATCATAAAACCAATAAGCCGTATTGCCATTGGCATCACCTCAAAAAACACAACAAAATCCCCAATTTTCTGCTGCGCCTTATAAAAATTTGATAACAGCGCGTTGCATGCAAACGCAGGAATTATCCATGCCATAGCTGCAAACCACTGTGCTGCCTCCGGCTTTCCCATTGCCGTTGCTATATGAGGTGTAAGGGCAAGTTCAACCACACTCATTAATGGCGCTAGCACAAGCAGCCACGAAAAATAAAAACCCAATCGCCTCTCATTGTCGTGCGCATTATCCGCATCCCGCGCCACATGATACAAAATCAAGGATTGAAAATACGAAGCCGCCGTCATCGCCAACAAATAATTCAACGCAAACGCCAGCATAATAAGGCCAAACCCATCCTTACCCGCAAGCACATTCAACTGCCACACAACCGCCAACGCACCAAAGCTAATAAAAAATTTGGATAAGACGGAAACCGATGCCGCTTTGATGTAAAGTTTAAGGGTGCTCATGCTAGTATTGTGCTTGAAATTAAAGCTGTTACAAGTACGTTTGTAAAATTATGAAATTAATCTACTATTACATGATATCCGCGGTGCATAAGGTGCAAAGGGCTGTACGTGTTTTTCTTCTCCGTTTTGGTCTTAAATCATGCGGCAAGGGGCTAAAGGTTTTTGGACGCTGCAAGCTGGATATGCTGCGTTATATATCACTCGGGGCGAACGTACATATCAATGAAAATGTTGTAATTTCGGCAAAGCGCAGTGAAGTGACGATCGGGGATAACGTAATATTCTCCACGGGCTGCGTTGTTACAAGCATCGGTTACGATTTTGATGGGCGCTCTGAAAACCATCATAGCGATGCAGCGATTACGATTGAGGACAACGTCTGGATCGGCGCAAATGCAACGATCTTGCCAAATGTACGTATAGGGCAGGGCGCGGTAATCGGCGCGGGCGCCGTGGTCACAAAAGATGTCGCTCCTCGCACAATTGTCGGCGGCGTGCCAGCTAAACTCATTCGAAAAATCGAGCTTTAAGTATGCGGATTTTTTACTTCTCCGGATCAACAATTCCTTCAAACGCCGCAAAATCCGTCCATGTCATGAAAATGTGTCAGGCATGGGGAAGGCAAGGGCACGATGTAACCCTGTTCGGGAAGGGACGGATGAAAAATGCATTTGAGGCATACGGGGTTGAGCCATGCTTCTCCCTTTCTTTGGCGCCAAACATAAAATTACCATTAATTTCGGGGGCTGTACGTCTCTTGAATCTTGCTTTATCCATGATGAAGATGCCAAAGCCGGATATTGTCTATGGCCGTGATCCGGTTGCTTTGGCGTTATTTACACCAAGATCTATTCCCGTTGCTTTTGAGCTCCATCAAATGCCATATCTTTTGGTGCATCGAGTTGCACTACATTTTTTGAAGAAAAGAAAGGGGTTTAAGGGCATTTTTTGCATATCAGAGGCATTAAAAGGCGATTTTTTGAAGGGTAGCCCAAAATTTCCACCGGAAAAGCTCTTCGTAGCGCATGATGGTGCCGATCTCGTGCAGAAAAAGCCTGTTAAGGCTGTATTATCTGGGGAGGCTGAGGCTTTTTCCGTAGGTTATGTGGGGTCGTTGCATGAGGGAAAGGGGGCTGGTTTCATTCTTAATATTGCTGAAATAACCCCTGACATTAATTTTCACATCTGCGGCGGTAGTCCCGCGCAGGTTAAAGCTTTACAAGCGCACGCACCGCAAAATGTTTATTTCTACGGACATATTTCGCATGGGAAGCTGTCGGAATATGTTGCTGTTTTTGATGTTGTCCTTGCCCCGTATCAACGCGTAGCAAGAATAAAATCAGGGCAGGATATCTCACGTTGGGTTTCGCCTATGAAACTCTTTGAATATATGGCGGCGGAAAAGGCTATTTTATGCTCCGACTTGCCGGTGATCCGTGAGGTTCTAACACATACTGAAAACGCTATGCTTCTATCGCCTGATGATGCAAAAGCCTGGCGGGACGCCATTCGCCACTTAAAAAATAATCCGGAAATTTCGCAAGCCTTAGCTTCGCAAGGGTTTGAGACATTAAAAAAGAAATATAGCTGGTCGATGCGCGCTAAAAATATTTTAGAATCAATTGCTTAAATTCTTTTTTTAATATTTGTATTTAAATAAACTCAAGTCGTCCTTGTATCGCTTCGATATTTCCTCTTTTGCGCGTGTAGTGTACGTGTCTTTATACCCTTCACTTCCCGAAATCCAGCCCGCTTGTTGAAGCTCCACTGTCGGTGCGCCGATTTTGTGTAGGATATAATTTAAATCGTCCTCTAAACATTCGTACCGGCCGACAAAATCGCAGATATTGCGCCCGCTGCCGTCCAAAACAAATCGATGCTGCGACATCCAGTGTCGATCCGCACGTTCGTCGCGCCCCTCATCGCTATTGAGCCAAATCGCGAAATCTTCAAAGCTCATGCCGGGGGTTAACCCTTTGTAAAAGCTCAAAATACGGGCGCGCTTCTTCATGGATACATTCTTATGCCCGATCTTGGAGTTATAACAAGATAACGCCCGCGCATACGGGTTGCGCGTAAATGTGAAGATCAAATAATCGGGATAGGCCTTTAAAACCTTCTTAAAATCCCGCTTTGTTTCAAAAATTTCACTTTCAAAACTTTCGGCATTCGTATCATGAAACGATGTTTTAAAACTGCGCGTTGCGACCTTCGGAATACCGATATAGATAAATTTATAGCGATGCGAGACAAGTGTGAGGGGGGATAAATCGTAAGGCGGCTTTACCCTGCCGATCTGTACGCCTTTCATAAATGCCCATGCGATGCCATCTGCACATTTTTTGGCAACTCCACCCTTATTTTGCAGCGTATAAAAAGCATTTCGAACAGGCGCAGGTAACATCCCTCTACAATCTTGGATTCATGCAGTAAGATCAAGCATTAAAGCGCTTCTGTTCACGGCATTTTTCACGTATATATAAACTGTACGTGTTTTTATACACGTCTTATCCACTGATCTATTCACGCATCTATGCAATTTATTCGACTTACATTACTAATTCTGCTGCTCGGTGTCACGACGCAGAGCCATGCGAAAACGCCGCCGCAATCGCTGGGCATTAACCTGCTCCCCGCTGCGAGTGGCGGCAGCGGACCGCCTATCATGATTAACGGCTTCGCCTTAAGCCCTTCTTTGGGCCTTCGCACCCGTTACGTTAGTAATATTTTTGCCAGTGAAGCAGGCGAGGAGGGGGACTTCATCGCCTCGATCGAGCCCGCCGTAACCGTGCAAAAACAAGTCCGCGACCATCAATTCAACTTGAGCGCATATTCAAATATCGAGCGTTACAAAAATAACAAATCCGAAAATATCGAAAATTACGGCGCGTCTTTTTATGGCATCTTAACGGGAGCCGCTCACCTCCAGCTCCCGTTTTCCTTCGCCTATAAAACCGATCACCAACAACGAAACCGCGAACGTACAGGGCGCGTTTCGAAATCGCCGATACAATTTGCATCCTATAAAGCCGAACTTGGCGGATACTATAATCCCAATCGCCTTCACCTTCATAACCGCGTGTTTTATGAGGGGCGTCGCTATGATAATGGGCAAACCGTGGATGGCGCGGCGCTCCTGCGTGAGGATAGTGATACGGATAGCTACGGCGCGACAATCACCGCCGCATACGAAACCCGCCGCCCCCTCATGCCCTTGCTGCGCCTGTCTTATAAGCGGAATGAATATATACGGAGCGACCGGGACAATGCTGAATTTTCCGGCCTTCTGGGGGTGCGTTATGAGGTTAGTAAATTGCTCGGTACGCGCCTCGCCATCGGGCGGCAACATATTAATTACGACAGCGCAAGCATCGATGACATCACCAATTCCGCCATCAGCGGCAACATAACATGGAGCCCCAAAGAACGTACAGCCATCGATTTGTCGGTCGAGCGCGCCAGTGAGGAAGATAACATTATCAATCAAGGGGTCGTGAATAGCGTCATTTCCCTCAACATCGATCACGAATTAAAACAGGATTTATTCTTGAATATAGGCCTTGGCGGGGAAGAGGATGATTTTCAAAATAGCAGCCGGAAAGATCGTTATTACGACACATCTATCGGCCTAAAATACTTGATCAGCCCACGGTTTGAGCTTGAGGGGGAGTATCAATACCGCACCCGCGACAGCAACGCGCAAGGGCTTGATTACGATCAAAATATCTTCATGCTGTATTTGAAATCTAATCTTTAAGAGTGGCGAAAATATGCGCATAAAAAGCATGTCTACGCGGTGTTAAGGCATCCTTGGTGTAGCGCTGTGCGATTTCGAAATTACGTGTTGAATGCGCCTTTAAATCATCATCAAGCAAGCTCAATATATGCTGCGATAATGTTTTATGGTCGCCTTTTTTGTGGATAAGGCTATGGATAAGTAGCTCATCTGTTCCACCCGCATTGGAGGAAAGGGCAGGGCACCCGCGTGACATGGATTCAATCAAAGCCCTTGGTAGGCCTTCATGGTAGCTAGGCTGCAAATAAATATCGATATCGTCCAACCACCCCAAAACGGCCTCACCACCCGGCAACGTCCCATCGAACCGTACGTGTGGATAAAGCCCAAGCCCTTGAATAAGCGACGCCCATTTTCCCGGATCACCTTGCCCCAAAATCCGCAGCTCGAAATCACCTATCTGATCTTTTATCCGCGCAAGCGCCTTTAACGCCACCGGAAGCCCTTTGAGATGGTTGGTATGATTGCCGATAAGGCCGAAAATGATTTTATCCGGCGCAGGCTTGCTTAAACGGTTTTGAAGCACATTATCATCCGGTCGCGCAATTTCGACATTTGATGCATGCTCGCATTGACGCGCATTCGGATATCGCTTTTGCAAGAAATTCTGTGTCACGGATAGCACAGCATCCGCATGTTTCACCATATGCCGCGCACGCAGATATTTGATAGGGGCGTACAGCTTTCCAATCAACGAACCATGATACCATGTATGATCAAACGCGCATCCGGACATCTCCACCACATAAGGTGTACGTGTCCGCCGCGCCGCTTTTGCCGCCATCATGCCAAATTCGACAGGGCCACGAATGATGACAATATCGGCGGCCTGAACCTCCGCCAGAATGTGGCGATAAATCTTCCTCGCGCCAAAGATACGTTTGAAGGGCGTATTGATATTTTCCAGCAAGCAAAAGGAAACATTCGCACCCGATGATAATTCCGGCGTGCCGTCCTTCGCATTTTTGGCACGCCCAATCACACGCACAGCATCACAATGCGGCAAATACCGATCCCGCCACAACGCATACGGAAACGCGCCATAACTAAACACAGTATCGCCGTCATCAAAATAATACGTATCGTGGCAAAAGAGGGCTTTCATAGAATAACAATAGAAAAAGTGATAATGTATATTATGGAAAACAATGCTGCGTCTTTAAGCAATATGCTCATTCACAACCATGCCATCATAGCATGGTGCAAAGCCTGCTGGAAGATCGTTTAGCAGGCTTTGATAGTCGGCGGACAATGATAAGCTGCTTAAAAATACATTCTCGGCCTTAATGCGATCATTCAGCGCGATGATTTTATCGAGCGATGCGTGAACCGCATTGTTGTTGTCTTTATATGCCGCGCAATCGACGATCCATGTGCGAATGCCGCGTAAGGTTTCAATTGCCGTATCATTAAGGTCAAGGATATCAATGCTATAGGCCGTATCGCCAAATCGATAACCAAGTGACATGCAGCTGCCGTGGTCTTGTTTGAATGGTATAAATTCGATGTCGCCGATCTGCTGTACGTGTCCAAATTGATCGTCAGAAATGATATTTTTTTGCACAATCGGGGGGTAAATTTCGTGATTTCCGCCTTTAAATAGATAGTAAAAGCGGCTCTCTAGCTCGTTTAGCGTGATTTCATTGCTATATATGGGCATAAATTCCTTTTTGTTGCGGAATTTCAGCACGCGTAGCTCATCCATGCCGATAACATGGTCGCTATGTTGGTGTGTGTAGAGTACGGCATTGATATTGTTTATGTTTTCGCGGTTTAGCTGGTTACGAAAATCGGGGCCGGTATCGATTACAAGTGTTGTCTCATCCGATTGCACTAGCAAAGAAGAACGCGTACGCCTGTTTTTTGGCTCCTTAGGGTCGCAATCACCCCAAAAATTCCCGATCGCCGGAACGCCCGTGGAATTACCGCAGCCTAAAATCGTGAATTTAAGCGTACTCATGACAATTTAGCCCGATCAAAAAGTCGAAAAAAGTTTTCCGTCGTTTTATCCGCAAACTTATCCACAGGTACATCCAGCAGATCCGCCAAAAATTCACCCGTATAATGCACATAAGACGGACGATTCATCTTCCCGCGATGCGGCACGGGAGCAAGGAAAGGCGCATCGGTTTCCACGAGAATCCGATCTTGCGGAATTTTCTTCGCAACCTCTTGTAATTCCGTAGATTTCTTGAATGTTACAATGCCGGAAAAGGAGACATAAAACCCCCACTCCAAGGCACGCATCGCAAGGTGCTCCGCGCTACTAAAGCAATGCAAAACGCCGCGCAGCTCCCCTACTCCGCCCGCCATTTCATCCTCGATAATGCGGATTGTATCTTCCTCCGCCTCGCGTGTATGCACGATGAGCGGTAAGCCAGTACGCGTGCAGGCTCGGATATGTTTGCGGAAGGAGGCTTCCTGCAAATCACGCGGGCTATGTTCATAGAAATAATCAAGGCCGCTCTCCCCTATTCCCAAAATATTGGGATCGGATTGCGCGAGGCGTACAAGTTCATCCTCGCTAATGGCCTGTTCCTCCGTCGCGCCAGCATCATGTGGATGCGTCCCAACCGTGCACCAGACATTATTATGCGCCCGCGCAATGCTCAAAACCTCGTCAAATTCATCCGAAATCCGGCAATTGATCGTGACGCAACCACCAATATCATGATCGGCAAAATCGGAAATTAGCGCCTCTGGCGTACAGCCCTCATTCCGGCTGTGATTAAGGTGGCAGTGGCTATCAATCCACATTTTACGCACCCTCTTCTTCCTCGACAATGCGGGGGAATACGCCTTCGGGCTTATCGATGCTCACGCCGCTTTTTAATGGTGTGCCGAGCGCGGCGAAATCACGCGCATCTGCATCGATTTTAAGCTGATCCAAAATCCGCCCTGCCGCATCCGGCGTGACATAGGACACCATAATCGCAAGGCAGCGAATGACTTCGGCCAATACGTACAGCACCTCTTTCATTCGCTCCGGATTCTCCTTCTTAAGCTTCCAAGGCTCCTGCGCATCGATATATCCGTTCGCATCGGATACAAGCCGCCAAATCTCCTCCAATGCGCGATGAATCTTAACACCATCCATATGCTCACGCACAAGCGCAACAGTCTCTTCCTGCGCCCGTTTCAACAACGCCTCATCCTCCGCCGTACGTGTGGATAACTCCGGTATAAGTCCATCGCAGTTTTTATAAATCATCGACAATGTACGTTGCGCCAAATTCCCAAGACCATTCGCCAAATCCGCATTAATCCGCAGAACCGCTTGCTCATGGCTAAAGTTTCCATCCTGCCCATGCGGGATTTCACGCATCAAAAAGTAACGAATTTGATCAAGGCCGTATGTATCCACAAGCGTTTGCGGCGCAACAACATTCCCCACCGATTTGGACATTTTCTGCCCCTGCACATTGATAAAGCCATGCGCAAAAATCGCCTTTGGCAGGTCAATCCCCGCCGCCATCAAAAACGCGGGCCAGTAGACCGCATGAAAACGAATAATATCCTTACCAATCACATGATAATCCGCCGGCCAATGCGTCTTATAAAGCGCGGCATCCGTATCCGGATAGCCAAGCGCGGTAATATAATTGGTCAGCGCATCAAGCCACACATACATGACGTGATCTTCATCATCCGGCACAGGAATCCCCCAATGAAGCCGCGATTTATGGCGGGAAATTGAAAGGTCGCGCAAGCCACCTTTGAGGAAGCTAATAATCTCGTTCCGGCGGCTTGCGGGCTGGATTAGCTCGGGGCGCTCATCATATAGCGTCAATAATTTATCCGTATATTCCGAGAGTTTGAAGAAATAGCTCTCCTCCTCTACCCATTCCACGGGCGTCCCGTTCGGGCTTAATTTGCCCCCTGTCGCGGGATCTTTTTGCAATTCCTCTTCGGTGAAGTAGCCCTCTTCGCGTACCGAATACCATCCTTCATATTTCCCGAGGTAAATATCGCCATTATCTTTCAAGCGTTTCCACAATGCCTTGGCGGCGGCATAATGCCGGTCTTCGGTTGTGCGGATAAAATCATCGTTGGAAATATTCAACATTTTCGCCAAATTCACAAACCCCGCCGCATTCTTATCGGCGAATTCTTGCGCGCTCATGCCGTTCGCCTCGGCAGTCTTGGCGACCTTTTCCCCATGCTCATCCGTGCCGGTTAAAAAATGCACGTCATAGCCATCGAGCCGTTTAAACCGCGCAATTACATCGGTCAAAATCTGCTCATAAGCATGCCCCAAATGCGGCGCACCATTTACATAGGAAATCGCGGTTGTAATATAAAAAGGTGTCTTGTCCGGCATAAAACTCTCTTGTGCTTGTTAAGCATAAATAATCTGGAAAGCCTTCAAAACCGCTTGTTTTTTATCCAGATTAGCACGCTCACATGTTTCAAAATTCTGTTCTAGTTTCTCACAGATTTCGAGCAGCCGCGCAAGAGAAGAGTTTTCCAACATTACCGATAATGGCGCTTCGTTCAAACTGGCGGGGGAAAGTGCCCGCCCCCGCGCCTTGGCAAAGCTCAATGTTTTGAATAGCCAACGCATGATTTGCGTAAAGGCTTTGTAATCATTGGATTTGGCGATCGTATCGGAAAAATGATGGATTTTCACCCAATCGGGCGCATCGCCGAGAAAAGCGATCACACTCTCCAGCATCTCCAAACCGCCCTCTTCCAATATGCCTAACGCCTGTCCAAATGAGCCTTCCGCCATCGCCGCCAAGGTTTCCCCCTGATACGGGTCGATATAATGCCCCTTTTGCGTTAAAAGATCGGTAATTACATCGGGCGTAAGGGTTTGGCAGTTGAGCGTACGTGTCCGTGAACGAATAGTGGGGATGAGCGCGCCAATCCGGTGTGTGATGAGGATAATCATGGTTTGCTTCGGCGGTTCTTCCAAAATCTTCAGCAAAGCATTTTGCGCATTGCGGTTCATCGTATCCGCATCATCAATAATTACAACGCGCCAGCCGCCCTCGCTCGCGGTTCTGCGTAAAAACGGCTCAACTTTGCGCAGCTCCGCCACAGGCAGGGTTTCTTGCGTTTTGTTCTTTGTCGCATCATAAACCCGCTCAATCGTGAGCAAGTCGGGATGCCCGCCCGAGGCGACGAGGCGAAACGCCTTGCTCTGAGGATCGACCTCAAGCGTGTTTTCGATGGGCGCGCCGCTAAATAAAAAGCGTGCAAGACGATAGGCGAGCGTCGCCTTCCCCACGCCCTTTTGCCCCGCAAGGATGAGGCCGTGCGGCACACGTCCGGTATGGAGAAGCTCGATCAAGGTTTGCTCCGCCGCCTCTTGTCCGATGCAAAATGGCATGGTGCGGGGATGTTCGAAAAGAACAGGCCCATCATCGGCAAGCGGTGTAGAAGCCGGAAGCGCTTCACCGCCCTCCTCCGCTTCCTCGACAATCGGCTCACCAAATAAATCCATCTACCCCAACCTTGTTAAAGTAGTTTTTAAAATATCTTGCGCTACCGTCTCTAAATCCTGCGCCGCATCAATAACATGGCATCGCTGCGGGTTATTCTTTGCGATACTCAAAAATCCTTGGCGCAAACGTTCATGAAACGTCATATCCATTGCCTCGAAACGATCTTCTTTTTGCTTGATCGCCAAGGCTTCGGCCGCCAAGCGCCGCTCTGATCGCTCGAGCCCTACCGTTGGATCAATATCCAAAATAAAGGTCAAATCCGGTTCTAACCCGCCAAGCGTTGTTTCTTTTAGGCTCTCAATCACATCCAGATCGAAATCATGACCATAGCCCTGATACGCGCGGGTGGAATCGGTGAAGCGGTCGCAAATCACGATGCTGCCATCCTTAATCGCCGGCAGGATCGTTTTTTCCACCAACATGACGCGGGCGGCAAAAAACAGCAGCGTCTCGGCCATTGGCGTCCAGTTCCCGCCATCCCGTTGTACCAATAAATCCCGAATACGTTCCGATTCCGGTGTGCCGCCTGGTTCCCGCGTTGTCACAACCTTATGTCCGGCCTCGGTCAGGCTTTGCGCAAGGCGATTGATTTGGCTGGTCTTACCTGCGCCCTCACCGCCCTCGAATGTGATGAATAATCCTGCCATATCCTATCGCCCGATAACCAATTGCTTGCCATTAGCAATGGCTCGCTTAAAGAATCCAAGCTTTTCAACGTCGCTCGCGGCATAAAGCGCTGCGCTCACTGGCTGCATATCCGGTGGGGTGATAGTCAGCGTGCCGACCTTCGTCCCCGCCGCGACAGGTGCGGAAATGGGCGTATTAAACTGCACCTCAACCTTAATCTCGTCATCCGCGTTGCGGGGTAGGATCATGGCAATATCTTCTTTCAAAACCGCCTCGACATGCGCTTGCTTACCAAGCACAACAGGAACAGATTTCACAGCCTCACCCGCCGTGAAGACCGTTTCCTTTTTGAAGTTTGCCATGCCCCATGAGAGCAGCTTTTTCGATTCTTGCGCGCGCGCCTTGGTGCTATCCAAACCGTTCACGACCATGATCACGCGCCGCCCATCCGGTGCAACGCCCGATCCAATCAGACCAAATCCGCCCGCATCCGTATGCCCCGTCTTAATCCCGTCCGCGCCGATATTTTGATAAAGCAGCGGATTGCGGTTTGGCTGCTTGATATCATTATAGGTAAATTCTTTCTCCGCGTAATAGCCGTAATATTCAGGAAAATTTACAATCAACGCCCGTCCTAATTTTGCCAAATCCTTGGCTGTTGAATAATGGTTATCATCGGGCCAGCCGCTAGCATTTACAAAATTACTGTCCTTCATGCCAAGCTTGCCCGCAATCTCGTTCAAACGAATGGCAAAAGCCTCTTCCCCGCCCGATAGCCCCTCAGCCAGCACAATCGTCGCATCATTCCCCGATTGGATAATCACCCCGCGAATAAGGTCCTCGATTTTAACATCCTTATTAACCTCGACGAACATCTTCGATCCGCCCTTACGCCATGCTTTCTCACTCACACGGAAGGTGTCGGTCAGTGCGATTTGCCCACTCTTTAGCGCTTCGAAGACCGCATACATACTGATGACCTTACTCATCGAAGATGTAGGCATCCGTTGATCGGCATTCTTGGCATACAAGACCGCGCCTGTTTCATAATCAATGAGAATAACTTGCTTCGCCGCCGTTTGCGGTTGCATAGCCATAGCCGGAAAGGAAAAAGCCACCAAAAGGAATAAGCATAAAAAATGTTTCATGCTGTCATTTAAACGCGTCACGCGCCGTGTTTCAACCGATCATTACTCAACAATAATAATCGGTGCACTGATATTTTTGGTTTCGAGGCCGGCGACAACTTGATTAGCCTCAGGCACACTTTCAAACGGGCCGAAGCGAACGCGATAGAACTGGCTGCCGTTCACATTGGCGGGCGATACATTTACCTGCCCCAAGGTCTGGAGCTGCCGCGCTAATGCATCGGCGCTCCCGCGTTGTCCAAATGATCCAGCCTGCACATAGATACCGGGGTCAAGTAAGGAGGCAACCTTCACCGGCTTTGGCGAGGGCAAGTGCGGCGTTTGCGCGGTTAAGGCAATGGGTTTTGTTTGTGGCTGAATCACCGGAGTGGGCTTATTAAGCGCAACCTCAAAACCCTGTGTTCCATGCCCTTGCTTGGCCAAATTCGCGACCTGACGGCTCGCATCACCAATCACCTCAACCCGCACCTGCGTTGTGCCATTTTGCTTAAACCCAAGCACTTCCGCCGCGCGCTCGGAAACATCCAAAATGCGGCCTTTACTAAACGGTCCACGGTCATTCACCCGCAGCACGGCATTGCGGCCATTGGCCAGATTCGTAACCCGAATAATCGATGGCATTTGCAATGTGCGGTGCGCGGCGGTCATCTCGAACTTATCAAATGTCTCGCCATTGGCTGTCATTTTTCCATGAAAATTCGGCCCATACCACGACGCCTTTCCCGTTTCGGAATGGTTATATGTTTCGCGCGGCGTATAACGCTTGCCCGCAATCCGGTAGGAGCTACCAACCTTGAAATAGCCCTTATCCTGCTTGTTATCTGTAATCGGCATTTGCTTGGCGACATGCGAAGCTAGCTCAATCTCCGCACAGGCGGAAACCATAAAAACACTTAAAAGCAGGAAGATTTTATTCATATCAAAAACTCATCGGGCTATAGCATCGGCGATCATGCCGACAGAGGTCGCGAAATAAGTAGAGCGATTCCACTTCATAATCACGCGATAGTTATTATACGCCAAATAAGCCGGCCCGCCAAGGCCATCCGGCGCAACGATGGATGCGCTCATATCCGGTGCATGGGGTAAATCGTCGCCATTCGGCAAGCGCACACCCAAACGCTGCCAATAAGAAAGCGGTTTTTTGATGTCAAGTGAAGCTAGATTTTTGGAAAAGCCAGCAGGAAGCCTAACCGCCCTGCCCCATTTCTCATCCTCACGCCACCCGCTCTTGGAGAGGTAATTCGCGGTCGAGGCAAAAACATCCGGCAAGCTCGTCCAGATATCGCGCCGCCCATCACCATTCCCATCAACAGCGAAAGAATGAAAGCTGCTCGGCATGAACTGGTTCTGCCCCATCGCGCCTGCCCATGACCCCTTCATATCCCGCGCGCCAATATGTCCGGCATCCAGAATCTTTAATGCATTCATAAGCTCTTTTCGGAAAAAAGCAGCCCGCCGCCCTTCATGGGCAAGCGTCGCGAGAGAATCAACAACCTTAAACCCGCCCGTATATTCACCGTAACTCGTCTCAACACCCCATAGTGCGACAATATACTGCGCCGGAACGCCGTATTTTTGCGCTGCCGCTTCCAATGCCGCCTTATGCTCCTGCATCAAAATGCGCCCTTTGCGAATGCGCGTATCACTAATCACCCGCTTTTTATATTTGGCAAATGTCATGCCGCCGCGTTCCGGTTGCTTACGGTCCAGCTCGATCACGCGGTCTATCGGCTTAATTCCGCTCAATGCTGCATTAATCGTGCCTTGGGATATGCCCTGCGCTGCTGCTTCTTGGCGGACACCGTTAAGCCATTGCTCGAACGGCTCGGCGGCATTGGCTGTCAAAGGGAGGGTGATAAACAGAATAAATAACAATATGCGCATAATTTTGCCTTCAAAAGAACATTTCCACTAGACAGACATATACAAAAATCGCTAAACCCTAAAGCGTTAATTTCAACCACCACTTACTGCGGACAGATGGCAGAGCGGTTGAATGCACCGGTCTTGAAAACCGGCAAGGGTTTATAGCCCTTCCAGGGTTCGAATCCCTGTCTGTCCGCCATTATTTTCGAGCGTAATAAAAACCGTCCCTCGCCAAAAGTACGTTCATCAATCTTCGAATACTGGATGTTTTTTAAATATTCGCAAGGCGAATGGGGGTCGAATCCCTGTCTGTCCGCCATTTTATTTCCCCTCAACCACATCGGCATAATCGACAACCACACCATAATGCGGGTCTTCGTGAGAATCGACCTTTACGACATCCTTTGCATTTTTGAGCAATAAGGCGCAATCAGGGCTAAGGTGAACAATTGTGAGCGTCTTCCCCGCTTCCTTATACTTCTCCGCCACAGCATCGATAGCCTTAAGCGCCGAATGATCCCATACCCGTGCCCCGCGAAAATCGATAACGATATTATCTTCCGCATCATTCTTCGGATTAAACAAATCCCGAAACCCCGCAATCGATCCAAAAAATAACGGCCCATGCAGCTGATAAATTTTTGTGTCTTTATCGGATCTACCATCAACATCCGCCCAAATGTGATGCGCCGATTTCCACGCATAGACAAGCGCGGAGACAATCACACCAATCACAACCGCAACGGCCAGATCATGCGCAACCGTAACCCCCGTTACCAATACAATCACAAACGCATCCTCACGCGGAATTTTATTCATAATCCGAATCGACGCCCACGCAAATGTGGAAATCACAACCATCATCATAAGCCCCGTCAACGCCGCCAACGGAATCATCTCGATCCATGTGGACGCAAACAGAATAAAACACAACAACGCCACCGCCGCCGTAATCCCCGACAAACGCCCGCGCCCACCGGATTTCATATTAATCATCGATTGCCCGATCATCGCGCACCCGCCCATAGAGCTAAAGAATCCGCAAGTCAGATTCGCCATCCCCTGCCCCACACATTCTTGCGAAGTGCGGCCACGCGTCTCGGTAATCTCATCAATCAGGGTCAGGGTCAAAAGGCTCTCAATCAACCCAATCGCCGCCAATGTCACCGCAATGGGAAAGATAATGCCAAGCGTCTCAAGCGTCATCGGCACCATCGGAATATGAAATTCCGGCAACCCGCCCGCCACGCTCGCCAAATCACCAACCGTCTGCGTATCAAGCTGCAGCCCGATCACAAGCCCCGACACAATAAGGATCGCCGCCAACGGCGCGGGCAAAAATTTACCCAGCTTGGGAATTTTTGGAAACACCCATATCACCGCCATCGTTAAAACAGTCAGGCCGAGCATGTAATACATCTGCATCCCTTCCATCCAACCACCGTTAAACAAAACGCCAATCGCGCTATGCCCGCCTTCGGCCTCATGCGTCGCATCTTTGAACTGCCCCAATTGCGCCAAAAAGATCACAATCGCCAAGCCATTCACAAAGCCCAGCATCACCGGATACGGCACAAGGCGGATAAATTTCCCCAAATGAAATACCCCCGCCAAAACCTGCAACACCCCCGTCAAAACAATCGCCGCAAACAAATATTCCGGCCCATAGGCAACAACAAGCCCGACCATCGCCACCGCCATCGCACCCGTCGCACCGGAAATCATCCCGCTGCGCCCGCCAAAGGTCGAAGTAATCAATCCCACAAAAAACGCCGCATAAAGCCCCATCAACGGATCAAGCTTTGCCACAAACGCAAACGCAATCGCCTCGGGCACAAGCGCCAAGGCGACGGTTAACCCCGATAGCATATCCGTCTTAGGATCTTTGGTAAGGTCGAATTTATTAATAAGGTGAATCATAAAATTTTTCTTCATTAGAATTAAAACGCCCCAAACCCTATGGTTATCAATCCCTTATGTCCACCCCTCTTTTCCCGTTAGGGGACTAGCGCCGCACCTAAATAAGGTGTAAAGCTCACCCATGTTTAATGATGATGTTTTATTAGCCTTCGGCGTTTGTATCGCCGCCGCCGCCGCAACAATGATCGGCGCGCTCAGTATATTCAGCGCACAAAAAGATAACGCCCGCCTGCTTTCTTTTGGTCTGGCTTTTGCCGGCGGGGCAATGGTGTATATCTCGTTGGTCGAAATTTTCTGGAAGGCGCACACGGATTTTTCCAGCATTTTTGACGATAAAACCGCCTATACATACGCAACCTTCGCCTTTTTCGCCGGTGTCCTCCTGATCGCGACAATTGACCGCCTCATCCCCAATCCGCACAATGCCCTAACCGTTGAGGGCAATGATAAAACCGCCCTCAAACGCGTTGGCCTCATGGCGGCGCTCGCCATTACCGTCCATAATTTCCCCGAAGGTGCGGCAACCTTCTTCGCCACCCTCGAAGAGCCCGCCGTCGGCTCCTCCCTCGCCTTTGCCATCGCCGTGCATAACATCCCCGAAGGGGTGTCCATCGCGATTCCCGTCTATTACGCCACACAATGCAAAAAGACAGCCGTCCTCGCCTGCGGCATCTCCGCCATCGCCGAGCCAATCGGCGCGCTTATCGGTTACCTCGTCCTCGCCCCCTTCCTAAGCCCCTTTGCCTTCGCCATCATATTCGGCGTAATCGCAGGGGTGATGGTGTTTTTGGCGCTCGACGAACTCCTCCCAACAGCAAAGCGATACTCAACTGGACATGATACAGTCTACGGAATCGTCATCGGCATGGCCTGTATTGCATTAAGCCTTATACTTTTTCGTTGACAGGGCATAGGGCAAGGGCGTATAAAGCCGCTTCAATTAATAGGAATTACAATTATGTTTGCAGTTATTCGTACAGGTGGTAAGCAATACCGCGTTCAAAAAGACGATAAAATCGAGATCGAGAAGCTTGACGTTAAAGAAGGCGATAAAATCGACTTCGACGAAATCCTTTTCGTGGACGGTAAAATCGGAGCGCCATTGGTTAAGGGGGCGACAGTCGCCGCAACCGTCGTCGCACAAAAACGCGCACCAAAGGTTACAGTATTTAAAAAGAAACGTCGTCAGAACTATCGCCGTAAAATCGGCCATAAGCAGCCTCTGACACTCGTTCAAATCACAGATATCAAAGCGGCTTAATAAAACCGTTTAGCACAGGAAGGACTTTAAAATGGCACATAAAAAAGCAGGTGGTAGTTCCAGAAACGGTCGCGACTCAGCAGGTCGTCGTTTAGGCGTTAAAAAATCCGGCGGACAAGACGTCCTTGCGGGAAACATCATCATCCGTCAACGCGGCACAAAATATGATGCCGGACGCAATGTTGGTGTCGGTAAAGACCACACAATCTTCGCCCTCCTTGATGGCAACGTCCTCTTCACAAGAGGCCAAGGCGGAAAATCAATCGTAAATGTTGTTCCGGCAAATGATGGCACAACCGCCGCTGCTGCTGAATAAGATTTACGTGATATAAATGTTTCAAGGGGAAGGTTGTAACCTTTCCCTTTTTTATTGGAAAAACGATGAAGTTCTTAGACCAAGCAAAAATCTATATCCAAAGCGGCGACGGCGGCGCGGGATGCTTGAGCTTCCGGCGCGAGAAAAACATCGCCATGGGCGGCCCTGATGGCGGCAATGGCGGTAAGGGCGGCGACGTTGTCTTTGAATGCGCCGATGCCATGAACACCCTCATCGATTTCCGCTACAACCAACATTTCAAAGCCTCTAAAGGTGAGCACGGCAAGGGTGACAACCGCACCGGCGCACATGGCGAGGATTGTATCATCCGCGTCCCCCTCGGCACGCAAATCCTTGATGACGACAAAGAAACAATCCTCCACGATTTCACCAAAGTCGGCGAGCGTAAAATCTTCCTGATGGGCGGCGATGGAGGATTCGGCAATGCCCGCTATAAATCCTCCACCAACCAAGCCCCACGCAAAACTACCCCTGGCTGGCCCGGACAGGAAATGCCGGTATGGCTTCGCCTCAAACTCATCGCGGATGCGGGGCTAGTCGGCCTTCCCAACGCCGGAAAATCAACCTTCCTCGCCGCATGTTCCAACGCAAAACCAAAAATCGCCGATTACCCCTTCACCACCATTCACCCGAATCTAGGCGTTGTAAAAGCGGGCGAGTTTGACTTCGTCCTCGCCGATATCCCCGGCCTTATCGAGGGCGCATCCCAAGGGCAAGGCCTCGGCGATCGATTCTTGGGGCATGTGGAGCGCACAAACGTCCTTCTCCACCTCATCGACATTACGGGGGACGACGCATTCGACGCATACACCACCATCCGCAAGGAGCTAACCGAATATGGCTGCGCGCTTGAGGATAAAGAGGAAATCATCGCCCTGAATAAATGTGACGCATTGGGCGAAGAACTCTCCGCCGAACTCGCCAAAGAGCTGGAAGCCAAAACCGGAAAGCCCGTCTACACAATCTCCGCCGTTGCGCATCAAAATATAGACACAATTCTATACAAGCTCTCCCAAACCATCCAAGACGCCAGAAAAGACCCGCGTGCCGACGATTTCATAGACCCCGCATACTCATAACGCGTATCGTCCCTTGTATCCCCGCGTATAATCGTTATGATTGCGACCATGCCTATAACGACTCAAGAAATCCTTAAAAACGCTGAAACCATAGTTCTTAAAATCGGCTCTGCCATCCTCTGCGATCTTCAAACGGGCGCGGTCAATCAAAAATGGCTCCAAGCCTTCGTTGACGATGTGGATGAGCTATACCAACAAGGCAAAAAAATCATCATCGTCTCTTCCGGCGCGGTTGCGCTCGGGCGTAATGATATTGGCATCGCAAGCGACCAACGCCCCTCCGAAATCCCGCTCGAACTTAAACAAGCCGCCGCATCAGTCGGGCAATTCTACCTCTTCAACGCCTATTTCAAGGCCTTTAAGGAGCATGATTTCACCGCCGGACAAATCCTTCTGACAATGTCGGAAACGGAAAATTGGCGTATGCATCTTAATGCACGTGAAACCATTACCACTCTGCTCGGTCGTGGTATCATCCCGATCATCAATGAAAATGACACAATCTCCACCGGTGAAATCCGCTTCGGCGATAATGATAAGCTTGCTGTACGTGTCGCGCAAATGGTTGATGCCGACGCGGTTGTGCTTCTCTCCACCACCGACGGGCTATACCGCGCTAACCCTGATGAAGACCCCAAAGCACCATTCATCCCGCTCGTTAAAACCATCACCGAAAACCACGTGAACATCGCGGGCGACGCGGTTGCCGGCCTATCCACCGGCGGCATGAAAACAAAGATCGAGGCCGCAATCTCCGCCACCCATGCCGGCATCCACATGATCATCACAAACGGCGAAGAAAACTCCGCCCTAAGCGCCCTATGCAAGGACAAGGATAAGAAAAACACCCTCTTCACCGCCGAAGAAAATGTCGCAAACGCTCGCAAAACATGGATCAAAGCGCATCTAAACCCAAAAGGATCGCTCACCATCGATGAAGGCGCGGAAAAGGCACTGGATCAAAATAACAGCCTCCTCCCCATTGGCATAAAATCCATCGACGGCGAATTTGATCGCGGCGATGTCGTCCTCATCAAAAACCATTTCGAAGAAACAATCGGAATCGGAATCGCTGCCTTCCCCTCTAACGAAGTTTTCCTCATCATCGGACGGCGCAGCGAAGACATCCCCATGATCATCGGCTATGCCGGACGAACTGAGGTCATCCACCGCAATGACCTCGTCCTCTACGACACCCCCCTCCAAGCCATTCAAAACGAACAGAATTTAGAGAATGACACAGCAAACACCTAAAACAATATACCTCAAAGATTATCGCCCCTACCCCTTCGCTGTTAAGCACGTACATCTTACATTCGACCTGCGCGACGGGCACACAATCGTCACCACGAAATCAACATTCAAACGCACCGATGCATCCGCAAAAGAAGTCTTTTTGAACGGCGAAGATCTGGAATTGCTCTCCGTCCGCATCGATGATGTGGAAATCGACACCTACACCAAAACCGATGAATCCCTAACCATCCCCTGCGCA
Organism: Alphaproteobacteria bacterium; assembly: GCA_050633165.1. Classification (GTDB taxonomy): domain Bacteria; phylum Pseudomonadota; class Alphaproteobacteria; order Micavibrionales; family Micavibrionaceae; genus TMED27. The sequence goes on from JBOEFZ010000049.1 coordinate 39,464, forward strand.
TCCGATGCATTCACCCTCGAAATACAAACCAAAATAAAACCCGAAGAAAACACCCGCCTCGAAGGGCTGTACGTCTCCGGCGGGAACTATTGCACACAATGCGAAGCCGAAGGCTTCCGCCGCATCACCTACTTCCCCGACCGCCCAGACGTGCTCAGCATTTATACCGTACGCATTGAGGCCGATAAAAAATACCCCATCCTCCTCTCCAACGGTAACCCCGGAGAGGCAGGCAATATAGACGCAAATCGCCACTACGCCGAATGGCACGACCCATTCCCTAAACCATGCTACCTATTCGCCCTCGTCGCCGGAGATTTGGAATGCGTCAAGGACACGTACACCACAAAATCCGGCCGCAAAGTCGACTTGCGCATCTATGTCCGCGCGGGCGATGAGGGGCAATGCGATCACGCCATGCAATCCTTAAAAAAATCCATGAAATGGGATGAAGACACGTACGGCCTTGAATATGAGCACGACATCTTCAACATCGTCGCCGTATCCGATTTCAACATGGGCGCAATGGAAAACACATCGCTGAATATCTTCAACACCGCCCTTGTCCTCGCCGCCCAAGAAACCGCCACCGACCAAGATTTCATGCGCGTAGAAAGCGTCATCGCCCACGAATATTTCCACAATTGGAGCGGCAACCGCGTCACCTGCCGCGACTGGTTCCAGCTCTCCTTAAAAGAAGGCCTAACCGTCTTCCGCGACCAGGAATTCTCCGCTGACCTCAACTCAAAAGACGTACAGCGCATCGACGATGTAACCCATCTCCGCCGCCTGCAATTCGCCGAAGATGCAGGGCCACTCGCCCACCCCATTCGCCCCGATAACTATATCGAGATCAATAATTTCTACACCATGACCGTGTATGAAAAGGGCGCAGAAGTCATTCGCATGATCCGCACACTCCTCGGTGCAGAAAACTACCGCAAGGGCACAGACCTCTATTTCTCCCGCCATGATGGCCAAGCCGTAACCTGCGAGAATTTCGTTGATTGCATGCAAGAAGCCAGCGGCATAGACCTAACCCAATTCCGCCTCTGGTATTCCCAAGCTGGAACGCCGGAAGTCACATTCAGCGGCGAATACGATGAATCTAAAAACACGTACACCGCAACCTTAACCCAATCCACGCCACCAACACCAAGCCAAGACACAAAAGAACCGATGCATATTCCCGTTGCGCTTGGCTTGTTGGATAAAAACGGCAAAGACCTCATCGACACACAAATTTTGCATCTAAAAGAAGCAACACAAAAATTCGAAATTCCGGTCAATGAAGCCCCGACCCCATCAATCCTGCGTGGATTTTCCGCCCCCGTACGTCTCGAAACAAACCTCGATAATCACTCCCTGACCTTCCTCCTCCTCAACGACAATGACGGTTTCAACGCATGGGAAGCCGGACAAACCCTATACCTCAAAATGCTAAACAGCATGATCGAGCAAGACAGCAAAGATGTCTGCCCTCGCTTCCTCGAAACCATAGGCACGCTGATCGATAGCGGCTTTGAAGAGGGCACAGACAAAGCCCTGCTCGCCCGAAAACTAACCTTGCCAAGCATCGCCATGATCGGGCAAGAGCGCGAAATCATCGATCCCGACGCCATAAGCAAGGCACGCCAAGCCTTCCTCGCCGCGATGAAACGCACCCACCGCAAATCATTGGACAAGCTCTACGCCTCCCTATCCGATACCGGTGAATTCACAATCACCCCCGCCGCCATGGGGCGACGCGCTCTGCGCAATACTATCCTTGGCATCCTAAGCGCCACAAACGGCACAGGCTGCGCCAAACTCGCCCACAGCCACTATGAAACCGCCGACAACATGACCGACCGCATCGCCGCACTATCCCGCTTGGCGGATAACGGCAATGAACAACGCGACATGGGCTTTGATGATTTTTACGAGCGTTTTAAAACCTACCCCCTCGTCATAGATAAATATTTCTCATTACAAGCAGCCGCTTCACGAAAAGATATAATAAATAACCTTAAAGACCTGCGGCAACACCCTGACTTTAATATCAAAAACCCTAATCGAGTTCGCTCCCTGTACGCGTCCTTCGCCATGAATAACCCCACCGCATTCCATGCAAAAGATGGATCAGGGTACGAATTTCTTACCGATGCGATTATCGAGCTTAACACCATAAACCCCCAAATCGCCGCCCGCCTCCTCACCCCCTTGCGGGAGTGGAAACGCTATACCGCCGATCGTCAGGAAAAAATGAAAGCCGCGTTGGAACGCATCCTCGCAACCCCCGACCTCTCCCCCGATGTTTTCGAAATCGCCAGCAAATCATTAAGCAAATCACTAAAGGGATAAAAATGTACGCAATCGGCGATAAGGTCACCGTCAATGACCGCATGCAAACGGACTACACCTATCGCATAGACGCCCCCATGGGCGAGGATTTTGCCCCGAAATTCATCCCACACTTCACCCCCAAAGAAATGCTCGCGCTCGGCGTATTCGAGGGGAAATATTGCAATGATTGCCGCAATGAGCTCCCCGCCGATTGGTTCGAAAACGCCAAAATAAGCGACATCGCCGACACATCCCTAAACTACTTCAAAATCAAAAGCCGCCAACCATTACAAGTCTGGCGGCAAAAGGGCTGGATCATCGATCCCGATGTGCGGGGCTGGTTTCAATGGTATTGCCGCTATTATCTCGGTCGCCGCATCCCCGAGATTGATAGCTTCCAAATCAAGCGATGGCGAGCCTTCACCCGCCACGCCGGACAAATCCGCGCCAATTGCGATGCGGGCAATTTAGATTGCCGCCCAAGGCAGCGCCAAGGCCTCCTCCAATGGTCGCATGATCCCTTTATCTGAGGAATTCCCGATGCCAGATTTTACATTGGAAGACGAACATAAAGGCCCGACCTTCGGCATTGATGAAGTCGGGCGCGGCCCTCTCGCCGGCCCCGTTGTTGCGGCATGCGTACACATCCCCGAACACCTACGTGCCCTCCCCTTTATCCTTGACCTACAGGACAGCAAAAAACTCTCCGATAAAAAGCTCGAGCATCTTTATACGCAAATCACAACGCATTGCCTCTGGAGCGTAGCCGAACTCTCCCCCGC